>JBDHQB010000039.1:0-17341 GCA_039806825.1 Parachlamydiaceae bacterium
GCTCGAGTCACTAATTTCTTAGTTTCTTTCGCACAAGCCCTATTTACCATTTTTTTGGCTTGTACATTACCTTGTTTGAGTTGTCGAAACAGCTATCAGCAGTGCTCTCAGGCACTGCGTTTTTTGCATTCGATTTGCGCTTGTTTTGCGCATTTCGTTTGCGAGAAGTTCACAATGTACTAAACAGGTGTGTTTTTCCGCAACGCCTTTTTGTAAAAAAAATCACAAAATGGTTGTGGTATACTCTAGGAGGCGAAAAAAAATTCCATTTTTTTTCACGCACCTGTTTTTTTGCTCAATATTTGTTGATTTATTCTCAAAAAATATCAAGTTGATGATCGCCAAAGGGGTTCCGATCTCTGAATTGAGTTCGGAGGGTTGACTTGACTTAGTGCAACTTGCTCAAGTAAGTGTTATTTTCGAGTTATACAATCAATCGTTTCAGTTATTATTTCTCTTCATTAATTTTCATTATAATAAGACAGATTAATTAGGTCAACATTTTTAATAAAAAATTATTTATTTTCTGTCATTTCCTGGTATTACCTGGGGAAATCACAATTTTAAGATTTTTTTTTACCCTCACTATTAGAAAAGCATAACTTCTCATCTTTGTCCTCTTTCCCCTTTTCTAGCGCAGGTTATCATTTGTACATTCATTTTAGTATAAGTTAATCTGGCAAAAAACAAGGAGATTGAATGGTTGGTATTGTTGCGGATGAGCGGTTTGCATTGCATTTGACTGGCGAGGGACATCCGGAGATGCCTGAAAGGTCATTAGTGATTTCTAAGGCTTTGAAAGAGGCTGGATTGCTAACTTCAGCTAGTAAAATTGCTCCTAGAATTGCTAAAGATGAGGAGTTACTGCTTTGTCATTCGCCGAAATATATCAAACTTGTCGCAGATGAAGTAAGAGGTTTAGGAGAGGAACCTGTCTATTTGAGTACTGGTGATGTCCCTGTGATGAATAGATCTGATGAGGTTGCCCGGTTGGCTGTAGGTGGAGTCTTAGAAGGTATTGATTCTGTGATGAAAGGAGTAAATAAGCGTGTATTTTGTGTTGTGAGGCCTCCTGGACATCATGCTTGTACCTCAATAGGGATGGGGTTTTGTTTGTACAATAATATTGCGGTAGGGGCACGCTATACTCAGAAAGCTTATGGGATCGAGAGGGTTTTAATTGTGGATTGGGATGTGCATCATGGAAATGGGACGCAGGAGATTTTTTATGGTGATAAGAGTGTGTTTTATTTTAGTACCCATCAGGCGCCGCTGTATCCATTTACTGGAGCAGAAAATGAGCGAGGTGTGGGACAGATTTTAAATGTTCCCATCGCAAGAGGCGCCTATTCTAGAGTTGAGGTTTTAAAGGCATTTCGCGAGACATTACCACGAGCTATAGAAGAGTTTAAGCCCGAGCTAATTATGATTTCGTCAGGATTTGATGCGCATGAAAGAGATCCTTTGGGCGGCTTTAATTTGACAGACCAGGATTTCGGGGATTTAACATCGATAATGAAGCAGATTGCTGATAAATATTCTAAAGGACGAATTGTGTCAGTCTTAGAAGGCGGTTACGATTTACAAGCTTTAAGTACGGCAAGCGTTGAACATGTAAAGCAGCTTGGATAGGAAGAAGCCGGAATTCGGAAGTCAGAATATTGCATGCCCTGACATTAGCATTACAGCACTAATGCAAGAAAAAATTTCAAGTATTCTTCTAAATTCTGGATTCTGTCTTCTGAATTCCTAAATATTCAAAATTCAATATTTTGTAGCAAAAAAATGCTAAAGTCGAGTCTTGATCTTACTGTGAGCAAATTTTCAAGATCGAAACGTATGGAATGATCTAGCATTGGAAAAGATTTATTCCTAGCTTATAGTAAAATTTAAATTGAGAAACCTGAAGGTGGTGTATGGGGGTACAATTGCTTAGGGATAGTATGCAGATTGAACCTAGAGATTTTCCGAATGTCTCTCCTTCTCGCTTTAATGTGTGTCGTCGAGGAAATGGCAATAGTACACCTCCCCTCTCTTTAACTTTTAAAATAGATGGGGATGAGTATTTTGCTCGTCTTGAAGATTATGCATCGGCTTTGGGATTAAACTGTGAGGAACTTAGGCATAAATTTGGGCGCTTAAAAAATCCTAGCAAGGAACTTCAATCTGTTTTTGCTGAACGGATTTTAGAAATTAGTTACCGTTTTAACATCATCAAAAGGCAACTCTCCACTTATGGGATCTGTAATTGGGAAGAGTGCTTATATAGGGCATTAATTTCTGTAGAAAGTAAGATTAAATCTTCAAAAGTTCTAGGACAAAAGTTTGGAACATTACGTGGGAAAAAGGTTACCTTTATCAATACTGGACAACATTTGATTCCAGTTCCAACCATGAAAAAATTGAAGAAGGGCTTTAGTTTAGATGGTGGAAGAGTAGTGATTACAAAACCTGTAAAGATGAGATTAAAACCTAAGATTAATGAATATATTTTTCAAAGTTGGAGTAATGAAATAGGAGTACTGCAAACATTGAAGGGTCTTCAAGATGCAGGATTTTTCCTTCCCGGAATTTTAGTTCCTTTAGAGATTTTTCCGGAGGAAAAGCGTGCAGTTTTTGAAGAAAAGGATGGAGATTTAAAAGAACTCATGAAAGCCGGGTTATCAGCTGAGTGGAAAAGTTCTATTATTCTTCAGTTGGCCATAAGTTTACATTTCATCCATGGCACTTTAGGTATAGTGCATCGCGATCTCAAGAGTGCAAATATTTTATACACCATTTCAAATGGAATGATTGAAGTATTTTTTATTGATTGGGGTTTATCGCGAAAAAGGGGCACTACTTGGGAAGCTGTTGTGGGTGCTTTTGGTCACATACCTCCTGAATATTTTGATGGAACATCGAGGGTTCAAACTATAGATAATGAGGAGTGGGAGGCATGGACCTTTGGTTTGTTGCTTTGGGAGATCTCTGAGGGAACTATGCCAGATTTTTATTGGGCACAAACTTCTCATACTGTGGTAGAATTTTTTAGTAAGTTTAACAATTTTATTAGTCAGCCTGAGGAGAGTGAAAACTCGATAAGGGGTATATCAAGACGTTTAATGCGTTCCACCGTTCAAGGTCGGTGGACAGTTCTGGATGCATGTAATAAAATCATTGAGCTTTTTGCAAATAGCCCAAAAAGGAATAGGTCGGAAAGACCGGCAGCAGTTACTAAACCTGAAGTCAAAAAGGTTCGATCGGCACCAAGATTTTATGACCTTAACAATCCATAATTATATCACGGGGCTTGTTAAAGAAACCGACGCACAAAAGTGCTTGCATTTGTCTAAGGGACGATTTTCCTCTATAGATGGCCGTATTTCTTGGATAAATAACCCTGGTCCAGATCAGAAGCTTCCATTAGCAGTTGCATTAAGACAAATTAGAACTGAATTAGATTCCTATGGGAATCTTGTTTATCGAAATAAAAGCAATCTTGAAAAGTTACGAAGAAGAGTCGCACAAAGTGTTCTTTGTTATGACAACAAATATTGTTTCCTTACTCAATTTATTAATTTTCTCCGCTTTGGATCTGTCTATAGTAGTTCCAATGCTATTTTCAGATGGGTGGATACGCATGGAAGGGATAAATTGGAACCGCTTGAGAAGGAATTTGAGAGCCTAGATCAATATAAAAAAATTGAAACGGAATCTGATTTAATTGATTCCTTAGTCCAAAATGACAATTGCATTTTGAAGTCATTTGAAGTTCTGGGAAAAAATCCTGGCTGGTTAAGGAAAAATAGAAGCTTCATTTCTGATTTGTGGATCAAGCTTAGACTAAAGCAAGCCGCACCCAATTTTTGGTATAGGCTAGGGTTGATATCTAAGGGGATCTTGGACGAAGAAGAGGTGCAAAAAAAATATGATGAATCCCTAGAAATGACTTATCCAGAGTATTACCATTATCTTCATAGAGAAGATGAAGGGATTATGAATTTAGGGTATACCATATCTAGTGAAGTCGAGCTCATGATTAAAAATTTTGTTAATAGTCTTAGTTTTCCAAAAGATATTTCAGACTCTCTCAAAATTGATTTAAAAAATACAGCTAGCAGATTTAAAATGGTCGATTTAGTTAAGTTTTGCGAAGCAAGTTAATCTTTTAATTTTTTATTATTAACGCATATGTTATAATACTTTCAAAAATTTAATTAATATATTTATGAGTTTATCTTTTAATAATTTATCTGTAAGACCTTGCGAAGATGGTGCCTTTCATTTGCATGTGAATAACCACCCCTATGCGATGATTAGGGGCATTAAAGTTTCTGAGGAGGAAGCTGAAATAAATTCTGCTGTTTTTAGAATAGGCAATGATATTTTTGCAGCTTCGGATGACTTCTGTCGTGTGGGATGTAATTTTAGTAATGACGAAATTTTGCGCTACAAAATGGATGATAATTTAAGTAGCAAAATCATCGAGCGTCTTATTTCAATTTCTGCCTTATATGAAGCCCTTATAGGAGTTGTTTCAAAGGAACTTAAAGATGAAGGTGAGTTAGTAAAAATAAAGCTTTTTAACGCTATTAGACTAATCCCTAATGTACTGCCGGAAGGTTATTCAAAAATTGCAAAGAAATCCCCAATTAATTTTGGAGTAGCTGTTGATTCCAGCGGTGGTGTCATTATTAACCTTGATAAAGTTATCAGTAAGAGCTTTAAGGTAATTAAATTAGGAATAACCTTAAGCGGTAAACTCGTTGTTATTGTTAAGCCTTATTTGAAGCGTGGTTTAAACAACAACTTACCTTTAGAAGAGGTAGAAAAGCTCAAAGTAAGCTCTAATAGTTATTGGTTTAAAGAGCTACTTATTATGAAGCATTTCAAAAAACTGTTTGATGAAGGCAGTTTATCACCTCAAATATTACCTCCTAGATCATTCATACGTGATAAAAAATATACTAGTCTAGTATTCGATAAAATGGATTGCGATCTGAAAGATTATTTGGATCAAAACCCCAATCTTTCTACAAATGATCGGTTACAAATCTGTTATGAAGTGGCAAGGGTTGTTCATTATTCACACACAACTCTGCAATTAATCCATCATGATCTTAAACCAAGAAACTTTTTACGCGATTCCGCTGGAAGAATCTATTTAATTGATTGGGGTTTTGCAAGAATATTTAGTTTGGATGGGAAAGTAGATAATACAGGTTTGGATGGTTGTTTGTCTCGAAGAGAGTGCACGCGCAGGTTCGTTCCTCCTGAAGGGCATGATTACTATATTCCGGGAGCTCCTCCAGCACTGGTTACCAACAATGAACTCTGGGATAGTTGGTGTTTGGGGACTATTTTTCTTAATGTCATGTTAGGAAGAGAGCAACAATTTCAAAAACTGCAACAGAATATGAATTTTACTGCTTCATTGGAAAGTTTAAAGGTTCTAGAACGAACTCCTATGCCTCCTGAAAGAACGATATCGCATGTAGCTAGGATGCTAATAAAGTTTAATATGAAGGATCGTATAACGGCAAGACAGGCGTTTCCAATTGTTCAAAGCATTTACATAAGTACAATTCGGCAAGCTTCTGTTCCTGTTCTTAAACCTGCCGTAGCACAGGATGTTGTTATGGCTGAAGCTGAAGAAAAGAAGCGTAGAAAAAACACTAGCAAGGGAAGTGGGAAAAAGAGACCGAACATTGGGAAAAAGGAATAGGCTAGTGGACTGACATAGTGGACGAAGTGGTCATCGGAATTATAAGTTATAGTTTTTAACAACATTCTTTTCGATGTCCACTTCGTCCACTATGTCCACTTTGTCCACTGTGTCCGTCCACTTCTATGCTTTGATGATGAGGGTTTTGAAGTTTTGGCCTTCCCAGGAATCGGATTCAATCCAGTGGAATGTGAATTCTATGGGTGTTCCAACAGGTAGTTTTGCAGTTGGCAGGTCTAAATGATAAACTCCTAGGCCTGTATCAGCGGTGTGAGAGTCGTGCCAGGTTTTCCAATCATCTGTTGTCCATCGCACAAGGGCTTCGGCTAAAACTTCAATTCTTTGGATCTTTCCAGAAGTTAAGGTTTCTATACGATGGTTAAACTTCCATAGGGCATATGGAGAGGTAGTTTTTAATTTTAAATATCTTTCCACGGTTTGTGGGGGCATGTCAAAAACTTTTTTATCTTTTAATGTTTTCATCAATTTGATGAACTCTGCATGGGCCCAGACGAGGGGCATGGCTGATCCAGAGGGTTGTCCATTATAAAGCCCTTTTTCGGGAACATTGTGATCATCCCAAATTTGTTCAGGAATTAAATGTGTTTCATTGGATTGCTTGTAAAGCAGCTTTGCAAGGTTTTCAGCTTCTGCATAATTCCCTTTGGCAGCTTCGTAGTGGGCGCGTTCTCCTGTGAGGAGCGGCCATCCCCTCCCATTACCGGTCCCATCGTAAAACGAACCATCACGATGTTCTCCGTAACCATCTTGGTTGAAACGGTGCCAGACCGGGCCGGTCTCAGTTTCAGTTTTGAGCATTGTGTCGATCATTTTGATAGAATTAAGAATTCTTGGATCATCTGGTGCTCTTAATCCAAAACGTATTAGGGAGAGCGCGTCGGTGCTTACGATGTTGGATGCCAAAAATTTTTGGTATTCAATGGGCCTGTTTCGTATAGGAATGAAGCTTTCTTGAGTCCTGAGAGGTTTAATGCGAATGTAGTAACCTTCGACACCAGCTTGTTGTGCTAGTGGAGTATTTTTAGCATAGAGCCAAGTTTCGATGTGTTCATTCCAGAGGTCTGCAGTCTCTCGTAAATATTGTGCACTTTGTGTCTTTCCCTTTTCATCGTAGAAGTCTGCAGCAGCAAGGAGTGCTGCGATTTCAGACGCTACTGTGAAAGGTGTATAGCCACAATTTTCTTCCCACCGATCTTGACGAGTGGCAGGCCCATTTCTGAGAATATATTTAGAAGCTTTTTCAACCATATCCCATGGATCTAAATCTTTTAGACCATTCATCCTTTTCAACATGTCTGCAAGAAGTATAGGAAGGGCAGTTTCATCCATTTGCACGTTTGACCAATAAGGGGTGCCATTGACCCACATGCATTGGGCCCAATGTCCATCGCTTTCTTGAGTAGAAATCAAATATTCCAAAACGTGCCTTGCTCCGGAGATATCTCCAGCGGCAATGAAGGCCTGGGCGCTTTCAACAAGGTCTCTTGGCCAAATAAGATGGTAGCCTCCAATATTTGGCAGTCCTGAATTGCCCCATGGAATAGACAAGCTAGCGATAATACTACCCCGAATTCTTTTTGTTGAGTGGGATTGAAGGACCATTAAGCTTGATTTGTAGAGCTGGGATAGTTCTGGATCTTTAATTTTAAGGTTGGTGAAAACCTTTTGAGAATTTTTCCATTCTGTAAGATATTCGCTGAGAGCTGTTTCCCATTTTCTATTGAGGGAGGTACGAGCTCGAAGACCTGCTTCAGCGGGATTTCTACCGAAGGCCAATGCGACAGTAAATTTTCCATCACATGCTTGCAGATCGATTTCACCCATTAAACCTACATTTCCACTGTTGACTTTGCGATAGGTACTTGTAAGACGTTTATGGGTTTTTAGATCTTCAATTCCATCGCTTACTCCGACATATCCACATGTCATAATTTTGAATGGCGCTGTTGCTCCTAGAGCTAGTGCGGTGTCCCCTGCTTGAGCAAAAAATAAATTTTTACCTTTTTGATTTTCTCTCCATGCATCAGTGTTTTCGGTAGAGTTATTGATCAGTGGATTGAGGTAAAGATAAAGATGGTAATCGTTTAATTTTCCTTTGAGTGGTTTAAATTCTGTTTTCATGAGAAGGACTTCGCTATGGACATCGACAATAATTGTTTTCTGTATTTCGTAGCTTCCTTCATTAGACGTATTGGCGATATGATAAGCTGGAATCCCCTCTTCGAGATTTTTTGTAACATGTGCTGCATTGTGTCTTTCAGAGGAAAAAAAATCTTTCCCTTTTGTCACGAAGAATTCTAAGCAACGAGTATTCGCTTGGTCAATAAATGGGTAGTAAACTTCCGTAACAATTCCGCTTGCAAGAGTGAACCAAAGGCAATTATGTATTCCCGGCGCAGTGCCTACTCCGCTCTTAGAGCTGATAGTCCACTTTGACTGGATTCCTGGACCGCCTGGAGCAAGCTCTGGATTCATTTTTGGCCCCATATAAAGATTACCTAATAATAAAAATATTTAATCTATTTCACTTTTTGTCTAAACAGTAAAAAGAAATGGATGGAATAAATGAAAAGCTTTCTGACTGCGGTTGCGATCATAGCATTGGTTTTGTTTCTAAGCTATTATGCTGGGTATCTGCAATTTACATCTTTGGTTGACTCTCCGCCCGATTCTCCGAAGAGTACATTTTCCCCCTTATATTACGACTTACAGACTCCTGAGGGATCAGTACGTTTTAATTTGGTTGATCCTGAATCAGCTCCTGCAGACATTTATGATAAGGTGATGTTAGGCTTTAATGTTGTCTGCCAAACTCCTACGTATGCGAAAGAATATACTGGGGATGTATTAAAATGCACTCACTGCCATTTTTCTTGTGGAAATAGTTTTGGTGGCGAAGGTGGAGGTCTTTCACTTGTAGGGGTAATCAATGCATATCCTGCTTATTCTGAGTGGAATAATCGTATAATTTCCTTAAAACAAAGGATCAATAACTGCTTTCTTAAAAGCATGAATGGCAAGGCTTTACCTGAGAATAGTGAGTTAATAGATGCCATAATGGCCTATTTAGATTGGATTTCAAAGCCTGTGAGTGCAATAAAGAAAACTCCATGGTTAGGATTACCGGCAATTACTATTCATCATACTCCTAATCCAATTAACGGTAAGGCTGTTTATGACCTTAAGTGCGCATCTTGTCATAAGGAGGATGGAAATGGGGATATATCCAAAGATATCCCGCCTGTTTGGGGAGACCATTCGTTTAACAATGTTGCGGGGATGAACAAACTAAAAACCTTATCCGCTTTTATTCATTTAAATATGCCTTATCAGGAGCCCACTCTTGATGAGAGAGAATCGTTGGATGTTGCCTCCTACATTATAGAGCAACCACGTCCTATTTATATCGAGAATTAAAAAAAATTATTTTACATAATTATTAATTGATTTCTTATTGCAGTTAATTTATAATATTTGATTACTTAATTTTAGGTATATAATGGCATCTTTTGAATTTGCTCCCCATCTTAATATTTATAGATCTCTGAATGGTACTCAGTATTTTGGTCATCAAGAGCTAGAGGAATTAGGCACTGCGGCATGCATTCCATTTCGAACAATTAACAAAATAAGACCTAAGGAAGGGGATTCCGATTTAGAAAAAACGGCAATATTGATTAAAACTTCTGAACATTCTGCGGAGTATTTTGTCGATGAAAAAGATTTAGACCTTGTCAACACAAACCTAAAAGATAATCTAAGAACAATTGAACCCGTTCGTCGTTACTCTGTTCTTTCAAGAAGAATGCAGGCATTGGCAGATAAATATGATAGGACTAAGAAAAACGATGAAAGGAATTATGGCGGATATGTTGATTGGAAACTGATTACATGGAAAACAGTTTCTTTAGTCCAAAACAATCCATTAAAGGTTATTCCAGAAGGCAGCAGAGGCAATTCTTTAGGAAATCCTTCTATTACGGGCTCTGTACTCTACAAGTCTGATGGCACAAAAGTTTTCCAACTCGATTGTTTGAAGGAATATGCTTCAGCAAATTTGCCTGTCATTGAGGCACCTGAAAGTTACCAAGCGGCTGAAACTGACCTAGTGATCGTAGGAAATGGAACCCGATATGTATGTAAAAGGGAAGCCTATACTCCTATTCTTGGAATGAGTTCTTCTTCGACCATTAGTGAAGTGAGTATACACATTCAAATATTGAGCAGGGTGTTGCAGGAGACCAGAACTTCTCTAACACAAAAGTTTAAAAATGTTGTGGAATGGCAGGACTCCTTCTATAAACTTTTTGCACAGATGGAAGCAATATCGGAAGCCTTGGAACATGTTCAAATAAGTGAAACCAATGATTTCAAAATTTCAAGCAAACATATGCCTGAGATTCCTTTTGGCTGCTATGTAAAAAGCAAAAACCATCTTATTTTTAGAATGAAAATTATGTTAGGGAATGGAGCAACAAAAGATGTGAAAGTCGGTTTTTCTAATCGCACAAATAGTTTTTATGCACGGACAAAATTAAACTCTAAAATTTTTAAATTAAAGACTCCTCATAAAGCAATTCATGCTAAGCAATCTTGGGCGAAGGAAATTGAAGTTTATAAAGAGATTCAAGCCCTACAAAGAAAGGGTGAAGTGCTGCGAGGTTTGCCTATTGTTGAAGAAATTGTGCAAACGGAAAACGATGGAGAGATTCATTGGGAAGTGTTTACCAACATGATGGAATGCAACTTAATTGATTTATTGATGGCAAATCCAAAACTTCCATCAAAAGCACGAAAAATATTGATGTATAATATTCTTGAGGCTATTTACACATATCATACTAAACTTGGAAGAGCCCATGGAGATATTAAAGGGGATAATTTTGTAGTTAATTACAAATATGAAGTTAATCTTATTGATTTTGGACATTCCAGAAAACCTGGTGAGGAAAAAGGGACCATCGGTTCTTTTGGCTACGTTCCTCCTGAAGATACGTTTGCAAACGACTATTATGCTCGGGATGCATGGGCTACGGGGGTTGTTTTATATATGGTAGCAACTGGAAAAAGTCCCTGTTTTTTTAGTTCTACATCCATGAAGCCTGCAGAGTTTATGAAAAAGGTAGATGAATTTCATATGCAAAGTAAACCTGTAGAGCGCAGTCTTAGTGTGATATGGGATTTATGTCATCAGGACTATCAGAAGCGTGCTAAGGTCGTTGATGTTTTTCCTCAGTTTCCAAAAGTACAATAACTTGTTACTCGCGCGAAGCGCGCCCTGGAGATCTGTGCCCAATGGCACAGTTCCAAGACGCTCCCCAAACGACAGTTTATTTTAGTTGGGAGGAGATGTCGAAAGCTTTGCTTTCTCCGGTGATATTTAGAGTTTTAATTGCTTTAGCATTGAGGTCAAAGGCTTTTAAGTCTACAACTTTGATGGTTTGATCGTTGTAGGTTCTAAAATAGTATTTCAATGATTGCGGATCTTTTACGCAGGTTAGCTGTGTCGAATCTGAATAAACAACATCATTCACCTTTGTTCTTGCGCTTCCAAGCGGAATATCAAATTGATTTAATATGTGAAACATTTGGAAAACCGTTTCATCGCTATTGGCTGAAGGCAATGCTGTTGCAGAATAAATGGCAGCTCTTACAAATCTTGAAGGTGAAGTAAAATCTCCTGGAATACCCACCATTCCTGAACCTTCTCCAAATGGCTCAAGAGTTACTCCATTCAATGTGACAGGTTTTGCATTAAAGGGTGTTAGGTTGATGTAATTTCTGAGATTGGTTTGATGCCAATCAAATGTAGGTGAGTTTGTAAATGTCCCGATCTTATTTTCACGGACAACTAATTTTCCATCTAATGGTTCAATGGCGATCGCTCTTCCGCTTTTCTCATAAACGACATAATGGAATGGAGCAGGTTCAGGACCCCAATCTTTAATGACGACGGGTGCGATGACAATATTTTCTAAAGCGGCTTTTACTTCATCAATGGTAGCAAATTGTGTGAGGATCCAGTTTGGGAATTCAAATTGAGAGATTGCTTTGGACTGATTTTCCGGTGTAAGTTCAGCATACTTAGCAAAAGTTGGGAAATAGAAAGTTCCGACTGCAAGCCCCTTTTCGTTTAATCCGTCCATCAAGGATGGATTTCCAAAAGCAAATGCACCTACAGCAGCATATTTGGAAGTGTAGGAGAGGCCAGGGCCATTTTGAGTTGTTCCTTTGAATGCATAGTTTCTTGGAAGGATAGCAGCAGTGATGTCGACAATGATTCCAAATTCTAAGGTTCTCCCATTAATGACTGTCCCGTCTTTGGCCGTCAGTTTAATCCCCGTGCAAGCATCAGCTATTCCAATAAATGATAAAGTAAATGTAGCGAGTACAAAACCAAGTTTTTTCATAACGTTCTCCTGTTAATATGTCCTATATATCAAAAAATTTATTAACTAGGAGGATTTTCAGATTTATCCTAACAAAGCAGTTTGTTGAAGGATTTCCCGTAATTTATCTGTATGGGGAACATTATCTTTGTAGTTTCCAACATTTGTTTAAGGCTGGGATTTAAACTCATAAAACACCTATCAGGTCCATCAATGATTTTACGCTCTTAGAATTCCCTTTTTGCGTGGTAATTTTGTCCATTTTTTATAACTTTTTGGACAGTTTTACCAATAAAAGTGGTAATTCTGGATAAAAATTGCATTTTTATACGATTTTAGCTAAAATTTTGAATTTATCTATTTAATTTGCAGACATTTATGTTTTCAGCAGTAATAGGTATAACAGGAATTTATAGTCCTCCGTTTCCAGCAGATCCGCAGATTGCGATGTGGCAACATTTGATGAATGTGAATGTTTCAGCATTTTTCGATAGGGTAAAGGAGGGAGAGTTAGATACCTTGAGTGAGGAATCCCTCAAAGTTGTTTTAGGTCTTATTGAATCTAAATCTCTTGTACATTCCTATGTGCGCCATCCTTGCTATTATGATGCGATTAGAATCCTGATAGATAAAGGTTATAACCTCTCTGCTTTGGACTCAGTAGGCCGGTCTGTTTTAGCATATGTTGAGGATCTAAAATTCTATCAAGAATTGAAATCCAAAGGAGCTTTATTTGTCGACCCGCAAAGAAGTGAGCTACACTATTTAAGCTTTTGGGTAAATAAACCTGAATGTCCCGAGTTAATGGCTTCGATTTCTCTTGAACAATATAACGATTTAAAAAAGAAAATACGCCTCTACTTACTTCAAAGAACAGAAGATAAGAAATTAACAGCATACGCAACAGTTATAGACGGAGTAATCACAAGGTTACAGGATTCTTCAATCGGTGTTGTTCATTTCCTTACCATACCTAAGAAAGGGTGGGCTGACGTTTCAGCTATTAGTTGCATCCTAAGGTTGATCGAAAAAGGGCTATTGAAAGGACCGACAATTGAGTCTTTGATGACTTCGCCCTGCTATCTTAAGCTATTGCAAAATCGAGGCATAAATATTCAAGTGGTTCTTCATAGAGGTCCCTACTCGCTAGGACTGCATGCGTTAATGGGCAAGCAAAAAGGGCTTCACATGATTATGTGGTGTTGGGGCTTATTGAGAGCAAATAGAATTGAAAAAGCTGCAGACGTGCTTAAATGTGCAGGTGCTGTTATCTACAATCGGAATTGCTTTGACCAATGCGTAAGAATTTTTTGCTTGAATCATTTGACTAAGCTTGAATCGGAAGAAAAGCGAACAATCTTGTCAGCGTTGGAATATTCTAGGATAGGAGGATCTAATCTGGTGGCATTAGTCCATTTTGGACTTGAGTTTAAGGATCTTCTTTTCACATTTTTTATCTATGACAGCTTCGATGTCCTTAAGGAAAATAAAGGGTGGTATGATCTGGAACAAAGGGATAAAGAGGGCTATAATGCCCTAGAATATTGGACGCATCAAGACTTTTTAAAGCATTTTGATCCAAAGGAAAGGTTCTATATATGGAGAAATCTTTTTGCAGGCCTTGTTTCATTGGGGCTTAAGCTAACAGATCGGCATCCGTACTATAGACACTGTGTAGAAGCATTTCCACACAATTTCTATTATCAAGCTTTATTGGCACATCATTTAATTTTTGGAACAGAGATGAATACCTCTTACGAAGCAGAAGCCATTCTTGTAGCTGTGAAGAAAATTCAAGATCCTTACAAGCCATTACCTTTTGCATTCTAATTCTTTTAAACTTTTCTAGACAAAGCTAGGCGATTAAGTTTGGAAAACATAATATGGGAAAACAGTATGCGTCTAAACGCACGGGCACAGAAATCTTTCATTATATGTTTATATGGCAGTTATTCCTCCAACTGGAATTCATAATTTAGTCGAAGATCAACCTGACGAACACTATGCTCAGCTAGATACTTGGATTAAAGCGCTCCACTATAAAGGTACTCTATTTTATATGATCATGATGGGTAAGCTTTCCTTACTCTCAGAAAATGATAGAACTTTTTTTCTTCACATTCTTAGTCGCAGTGGTTTTTTGCATTCTGAAACTGGACTTCCTCGGATTGACATATTAACAAAACTTAAAAGAGATTATGGATTTGATATAAACTGTCTAAACGACTCTTCGCGTTCAATTTTGTCATATGTTACGGACCCTTCTTTCTATAATACGCTTAAGGTATTAGGGGCTAAGTATATTCATCCTAATAAATCAGAGTTAGCCTATATTCTTTCAGAGCTAAGTCGATTTGAGATACGTATCATAACAAAATCTTGTCTTGAGGAATGCACTGTTGACGATCTTAGGAAATTAGATCACTTTTGTGTTAAAGAGCTTTTAAACCTTGTTGAGAAATATGAAGATATTAGGAAAATCTTCGGAGAGCTATTTCTCGACTGGCAATTTGCGGAGCCGTTTGCTGCAGCAAGATTTTTCAGCCTAAGCACTGAAAATCCAAATCCTAGTGTAGTTGACAGGTTAATTAAGTTTATTGAATTTCAGCTATTAACTGGCCCAACAATCGAAGCATTTTGTGGTCATTTTCATTTGTTGCATTTGTTAGGACCTCTTCCTGAAGAAAAATTGAAAAAGTTAAAGCTTCGCTCATTAGGGCCTTATAGTGTTATGTTTCATGCGATACTTAAGGCACACCCGTCGGATAGAGATGCCATTTGGTGTTTAATATTTTTAAAAAGTACTTCTATCAAAGAATTGGGAACTATTTTACAGCATGCTCCAGTCAATCTTGTCCTGCATCCACAATTTCAAAAGATTTGTACTGCACACCTATCCATCGTCCACTCTAGGGAGCAAAGTACTGTATGGATGCATTTAAAATTTGCACCAGAAGAAGTGGTTTTATTTATTGAGAAGTTTGAGATTTCTCCAAAAAAATATGACAGTTTTGGAAGAAGTCTATTGTTCACATCCTCTTTTTGTACTTTGGCAGATGCATTTATTAAGGAGAAATTCGACCTAAAAATTCGGGACATTTACAATAATAATCCTCTTGACCATTTCATTCTTTACCCTGCAAATGATGTTCCTGTCTATGTTATATTTAAGAGGCTTATCGGATTAGGACTCATCGTTAGTCCTCACTTACCCCATTATGAAGTATGCTATAATGCATTCCCCCAGTCGCAAATTGCACTTGCATTAATGATTTATTTGCTAAATGCGCCAAATTTCAAAAAAGCTTTAACTGATGTTACTGGATGTGAGTATGGCCAAGCTATTATAGATAAGCTTAAATCTCTTTCACAATTTCTAAGTAAGGTTGAATTTTTAAGGGTTTCAAATTCTACTTTGGTCAATTGGGAAATAAAATACCCTAAAGAAATTGTAGTCAAATTAAGAAATGTTATTGGTTTATCCCCAAGTCAACTCAGCTTTCTTCCGACATTTTTTAGTGAAAAAATTCCTGATAACCTTCTAACTGAGATTCCTGAATCATTAGATGCATCCCTTTTCTGCTCTATCCTTCAAAATTTGGAGCCTGCAGAAAATGAAATATTACATGAACTTATTGTGAGATTACTCAGGACTCATGACACTGTAGTTCAACTTTTTCAATATTTCTTTCAACATCCCTCCCTTTTTTCGAAATTTTTCGGGTTAATGAAAGTCACAGAGTTGCAATTATATGCTGGAGGAATAGTTTGCGCGACGTACATCCATGATTTGAAAACGATCATGATGAACCTAAGGGGTTCTTGTAGAACAGCTCAAACCATCACTCGATCGAATGCACCAATAGAGATATATGAAACTTTCTCAATTCCAAATAAAACAAAGTTATCTATTCAGAACCAAACCCTTCTTATTAGCGGAGAAAGAACAACAGAGGTTATAAAATTTTTACCTCGAGATCGGTCCATCGCTACATTTTTAACAGAGTGTTCAGCTATGAACACCATTGTTTCAAGTCATCAGTGGATTGAGTCGTTTGTTCCAAGGGATATTAAAGTAAGAGTATATCAAGTATTGCCTCAAATATTACCCAATTCTTTAAAGGAGAAATTGCTTCCAGGACCCTATCTAGCCCATCATTTTACGGTCCCAAATGCTGAAACACAAAAACCCTTTCTAACTTTAGATGAAAGCAGCTTTACAAAAGTTACAGCTACTTGGGAAAGGGATTATGTCAATCGAGTCATTCAGAAAGAAGTTCCAAAGCTTTTACCGACGGAAGGGCGTTTAAAAGAAAGGAAAGGACGGATCATTTTAAATGAGCTCTGGGCACAAATTCTTAATACAATTAAAACAAAATCAAAACCGAAGTCATCATTCGTACCTGTTCCTTATTTAGCATTGAATCATCTAGAGATTAATGCTAGCGGCTTATCAAATCTCACGAATATATACAGAAAAGATCCAATTGAAAATGATGTGGGTGATTTCTTTAATCCTATGGAAGCTTTGACAAAAGGCATGGAACAGGATGTTGTCAACTGCCTCATTAGATATAAACAAGACAATAAGGAAATTCGATGGGACAACAAACTTCTTGTAGAAGATTTGGCTACCAAGCTTCTTATAGGGTTTTCAAGATTTTGCACATATAGCGAGAAAACTCAGGAAGAATTCTTAGGATTTCTCACTGAATGTAAAATTGATTGGAAACGAATGGCTGGCCAAATCTTGTTTTGGGCGGATACGTCCTCTAATGGATATATTGCTTGGCTTAAAAGAGATATATTGCCTGCGGAACTATTTGATTCCTCCATTCGAGTTAAAATTCACATTGGTTCATTTGATAAATATATCAATAAAAATCGGAATTGCTTTGAATTGGATGGTGAGGAATGTTTCGGCATTCCAAAAGGTCCCTCTGGATGGGTGGATTTTCACAAGGCAGCCCATCTATTGTTTTTTATGGCTGTAATTTTACCAGAGCCTTTAAAAAATACTTCTGAATCAAATTCACGTAGGGGTTTGTTGATGACATACCCCTCCTACAACTTATAAAAGAGGAAACAATGGTACTACTCATAGGATTAGGTTCATTTACACCAATCCCATTTCGTACTCATGATTTACTCACCTTACGCACACATAGATTTTTTTCTTAAAATTTTTAATTCTTGAAAAGCCATTTGATTGGCTTTCACCAGC
>JBDHQB010000055.1:0-3140 GCA_039806825.1 Parachlamydiaceae bacterium
TTATGAGTCGCTTGTTTTTTTGTAAAAGAGCGTAAAAGAGAGTACATAGGCACAGTAAAATTAGCGGTTTTTTAAAGTGCTAATTTTGCTCATTTGCGCCATTTTAGTGTAGTCTTTTCCCACCGAGTGCGTAAAATTTGCGTAATTTAAAGAGATCCAGAACGGCGCATATTGTTTCTATTGACTTGAAAAATTGAATGGATAAGAATGTAGTAAAAAGACAACATTTACCGACATTGTTATCCATGAATGCAAAACAAAAAGCCATAAAGCTCTTTAAGAAAAACCAAGGATTACTTCGAACTGCAGAAGCTATTCGCTTAGGTATTCATCCTCGCACATTATATCAAATGAGAGATGAAGGGCTGCTAGAGCAATTAGCTAAGGGGGTTTATAGACTGGTTGAAGTTCCCGATTTTTCCGAGCCTGATCTTGTTCTTGTTTCCAAGAAAATCCCTCATGGCGTCATTTGCTTGATTTCGGCTTTGGCATTTCACGAAATTACGACACAGATTCCCCACTTTGTCTATGTTGCCATTCCAACTAAAGCACGGCCCTCTAGATTGGAATATCCCCCACTTCGATATTTTCGATATTCTGAAAAAGTTTACAACTCAGGCATAGAGACTCAGCTGATAGGTGGTTATCCTGTTAAAATTTACAACATAGAAAAAACCTTAGCTGATTGTGTTAAGTTTCGAAATAAAATAGGTATGGATGTTGTCATTGAAGCATTGAAAATGTACTGGCAACGCAAAGGTACTCAAATTGATAAGTTATATGAATATGCAAAAATTAATCGTATTGAAAAAATCCTTCAGCCGATTATGGAAACGATAGTGAGTCAGTAAAATGGAAAAGCCCAAGAAGAACCTCGAAGAGTCAATATACAGCCGTTTAAAAAATGTTGCAAAAGTGAAAAAAAGGCCTGTTCAAGAGGTTTTAAAATATTATGCAATGGAACGCTTTTTATACCGTTTGAGCATGTCGTCGCATCAAAATTCTTTTTATTTAAAAGGAGGTTTGATGTTGATGGTCTGGGATCCTATGAGCCATAGAGCAACGGTGGATATAGATCTTCTCGCTAAAACCTCGAATTCAATAGCTAACTTACAAAATATTATCAATGAAGTTTGTGCTGTTGAGGTTATTCCCGATGGGATGATATTTGCTTCACAAACTTTAAAATTAACGGAAGCGCAGCTAGAGGCTGAATATCATGGAATTAACGCTGCCTTTTCAGCCAAATTGTTTACGGCAAAACTTCCCATGCGAATAGATTTTGGATTTAGCGACACCATTCTACCACATCCTGCAAGAGTAAAATATCCCACTCTATTGGATCTTCCTGCTCCAGAATTAAAAGGATATACCCCTCAAACATCTATTGCAGAGAAGTTTGAATCTATTATTCGCTTGGGATTTGCTAATACGAGAATGAAAGACTTTTATGATATATGGTTGTTGATACAACAGTTTGATTTTGATCGCAATGAGCTACGTGGAATTATTCAGCAAGTGCTCAAAAATCGTGGGACTGTTTTAGAGGCCTCTCCAATTGCATTTTTAGAATCCTTCTATGACAATGCGATTAAAAAAGACAAATGGAAAGCTTTTTTAAGAGATATTGCGCATGAGCCTATATCACTAGATAAAGTCATTTTTGATTTGAATAATTTTTTTTCAGACATCTTTCCTAAAGAAATTCCAGAAAGTGTAAAAATGTCACTATGAAAATCTACTTAAGATTTTGCATGCGCTATCAATCTTGATCCAAGATGCCGATGAAAAAGTTGAAGATGAGGAATAAATTTACGACACCAAGGCAATAGGCTATGTTGACAGGGAGAGTATATGTATTCTGCCCCTGAATTAGCTGTAACCCAATTCATTGCTTGAGCTGTAATATAATCAACTCTTCTAAATTTAGGGAGAGGATAGTAGGATCCAATAAGCGCGAAACGCTGTGACAGAGGAAATATCACTAAACTATTCAACAAACCAAAACCAGGCACAAAATTTGGCATTAGTTCAGGAGATTCATTATATGCAAGGTAACAACAGCTTACATTGGGATTCGAAGAATAACTCCTCGGATCGAATTTCGACATGAACTTTTGTAAATGCAAGGGCAAGCATTCACTCCATATAGGGTTAACAGGCTTGCTAGAGGTTATAAAAGTTGTTTCTAAAGTTTCTGTCACCATCCAATTTCTGCATGCAAGGTGATCGGTAATATGTGCAGCTTTTTCGAAAAGTTCTTTTAGAACCCACATGGGGTCATGTTTGATAGTAAAATCACCTTTTTTGAAAAAATTTTGTGCTTCTACATATGAGAGAGACGGGGCATCAAGATAGCCTGCACGATAGGCTTTAGTAACTTGTCCATTCCAAGTTTTTTCGTCTTTAAGTAATAATCCCATAGTTTTTTTCGATACATCTGTTGCGAAGTCATTAAACTGACGGCGAACATCAGGAATTCGAATTGCAAAAAGACCCATAAGGGAAAGCAGGGCGCCCATTTTTTCATGTTCGAGTGGAAGACATTTGTTTTTAATTGTCTCGTTAATTACAGAAATAGCAGGTCCTTCAATCTCTGTAGCCAACCATTTTTCTAAAGCATCAGACTTATTACCATCATCGTCAATAAGGGTCTGGAAGTCGCATTCAAATGCTTCATGTTTGGGTGTAGAGCTTCTCCACTGTTTTTTTGCATGCGTATAAACCCATAAGTTGTAATTTTTTTTGTTAATATGGCAAAAATTATCTAGATAGCCTTTGCTTACATAATGTTGATTCTTAGTTCGATTATTCATTGGGGTTGCAAATTATGGTTTTAATGTATGTACAAAGAGATTTTTTATAGAGATCTTACCTTAAGAACTTCATAGCGTCAAGCCATTAATGTTTTGACTTTTTAACAAGATTTTGACAATCTTCTGCTCATGATTCATTACAAAGAGAATAACTCATATGGAAACAGAAACCACATACCCACCAAAAAAAGCAAAAACCACTATATACATGTCAGAAGAAGATGAGAACATGTTGGATGAGATTTTTATGTAAGCGTTCAGTCGTCAGCAGTAGATCTTAAAAACTGGGATCAAATTAGAACTTGGTGTAGCATTCGCGATCAT
>JBDHQB010000056.1:0-3080 GCA_039806825.1 Parachlamydiaceae bacterium
AACACATTACACACGTGAAGAGCTGGAAGAGTTTCGTGTGATCATTTTAGAGAAGCTTCGTGAAGCTCGCGAAGAAAATAAAAGTAATCAATCTGCCTTGCGTAGTGCTGCAGAGGCTGCCGGGGAGACCTACAATAAAAATGAATATGGTGCCGAAATGCAGGACAAAGAGCACACAGAGATGATGATGATGCGTAATCTAAAATTCATCGATGCCCTCGAAAGAGCATTGATACGGATTGAGAATGGTTCATATGGACGTTGCCGAGTTACCGGGCAATTAATTCCAAAAGAACGACTTCGCATCGTTCCTCATACTGAGACATCCATTGAAGTAAAATTGGGAAAATTATAAATAATTTTCCCGGTTACTATATCTGTACAAAAATCAACAGAGATCGATTTCGGATAAAGAGAAATGTACTTAAGCCTTATGTTATCAATTATTCAAACCGGATTTTTAATAAAAAAGGTGATGTATTTACAGAACCCACCGGAAAGACTATAATTTCTCTCCTATGGAGCCTGCTCGTATTTAAAAAAGATAGCCGATCTGTCTCAATATCTGAACGGATACAATTTGAGTTCAATATTCTGTTGGGAGGAAAAGGAAAATACCTAAGTTTTGTAAATTAATTATACAACATAAAATGAATTTGTTAAGTAAATCCAGATTAGTTATCTGGGGTGCATTTATTGTCATGATTTTATCAGGTATTTCTGCCTGTAAAGAAGATAATATCATAAATAAAATTAATATCTTTTCAATCGAAGACGATATTAAGCTGGGTAAACAACTGGATGATCAGATCGCTGCAGATCCTGCAACTTATCCAATCCTTTCTGAAAGCCAATACCCAAAGGCATATGAACATATCCGCCGGATAACTAACACACTTTTGAACTCAGGTAAAATTAAGTATAAAGATAAATTTGCATGGCAAATAAAGATCATCAAAGATGATACTACCTTAAATGCCTTTTGCGCACCGGGAGGATATATTTACGTTTATACCGGTATCATTAAATACTTGGATGACGAGAGTATGCTGGCCGGAGTCATGGGACATGAAATAGCTCATGCAGACCGCAGGCATTCTACGGATCAACTTACACGCAAATATGGAGTAGATTTCTTACTAGGGCTTTTACTGGGAAATAATCAAAATGCAATTGCAGGGATTGCCGAAGGCTTAGGTACATTGGCGTACAATCGTGCCAACGAAACTGAATCAGATCTGGCTTCTGTAGAATATCTCTGTGGAACAGACTATTATAGTGCCGGAGCAGCTGGATTTTTTAAAAAATTGATTGAACAGGGGCAAGACGGGAAAACGCCTGCGTTTTTAAGTACTCATCCAAGCCCGGATAATCGTGTGAAAAATATCGAAGATAAAGCAAAGGAACTTAATTGCGGTGGTTCAAACAAAAATGAAGCACTTTATGCGGATCTAAAAGCGTCTTTACCATAATCTTTATTTTATAAACTTTGTCATTTATTAGTATACGATGGAGCATGATTTTGGGAAAAATACTGTTGTCCGGATTATTGTGTCATCATGTGCAGTGAAATTGATTTTATATTTAGACTAAAACTCAATCACAAGAAAAATTGATACAAGAAATAATCATATAAATCTAAAATCGGTAGCCTTTAAAGAATGTTATTAATGGCTACCGAATTTATTTTGAACTAACGGTTTGATGAATTATCAGTGATATGCTAACGAATTACCGTAATAGTTCCTATATGTTGAATATCAGTTCTTTGATAGGTTCTTACTTTGAGTACGAAAGGATAGGCACCTTCACTTACGAATATACCATTTTGCTTCCCATCCCATTTTAATCCGTCATCCGGTAAGGTGAAGATTTTTACCCCCCAACGATCAAATATTTCCATTTGATACTCACAGCAATCATCTGTGTAGTAGGGCAACTCATAATAGTCGTTTAGCCCATCTCCATTTGGACTGAAAGCATTGGGAACATTCATTTCCAAAATAGCAGTAGTATTCGGATTATATCGTAGTGTTTTGGTATAAACCCCTGAAGTACATCCAAATTGGGTAACGTATAATCCGATTATCTTATATCCGGGTGTTGTCCATCGAATTTCATGATCACCCTCTCCCACTAATTCTTTTGAAAAAGTAACCTTATCACCGTCCCTAATGATCTTTTCTCCCTCCTGTGTATACCAATGAAAAACTGCAGAACCATCTGCCTGCCCGGAAAAACGGAGATTCACGGATTCACAAATACCGGTAGGAGGGATATAATAGGTGAATCTTGCAATCGGAATGGGGTGAACAATGATTTCTAAAGTATCAGCAGTTGAAATACAAGTTAAAAGGGAGTCTCGAATTTTCATTGTAACACTTTTGAGACCTTCTTCTTTCCAAAATACTTTGAATGTATTAGGCCTTCCCGGATAGGGGGTTGCAATCCCATTGTCGAAATTCCAATCAAACACCGTTGAGGTTTTGGCTAAGCCTTCAACAGTGATTACTGTAGTATCATAAGTACATATCTCAGAGGTGAAAACCTTTGGAGTTCCTTTGGGTGAGGCTTTTACCTGGACAAAATCTGAAAAAGAAGAAGAACAACCCCCGTTCAAATCAACTTTTATCGTTACCCTTTTGTTTCCAACAGTATTCCATTTTACACTATGTGGGCCTTTTCCCTTAGCAGTTGAAGGAATACCTCCTTCGAAAGTCCATAAATAATTCAAACTATCAATTTCGTCACCGGTATAAAAGATTTCAACTTTTTCTCGTTCGCAAACTTCAGGTGAGGACAATGCAAATTTAGGATCCGGCTTATTAACAACTGAGATAAGAAAACTATCCATTACGAATTCGCAATTATTGAAAGTAATTTTTAACCGATACTTGGTCCCAACAGCCGCTGTCGCACGATAGGTTTGGCCGGTTGATGATGGGGAAATCGGTGGTATACTACTCCATTCATATCGAACTTCATTACCACATTCCTTTTGAGGCTTGGGAAAATCTACTTCAAAATTTAAAATCTCACCCTGACAGAAAATTTTTCTACCTGATTTTTCTCTTACCTGA
>JBDHQB010000040.1:0-14693 GCA_039806825.1 Parachlamydiaceae bacterium
CTGGAATGCGGCAGCTCCCTCCGGTCGCCACCGCATTCCAGGGCCTGCGGCGGAGGTGTACGCCTTTGGGGCAAAGCACTCCAGGTCCTGCGGCAGAGCTGTGCCATAGGGCACAGCACTCCAGGGCGCTCCGCGCGAGCAACAGAAACTTTGCTACCGATTGTTCGACTATGCTGTTGAGTATCCCCAGCATCATCTGTCGCTTTAGTTAGCAATAGGACTTGATTTAATGAGAGAATATATCCCGTGAATGGAAGGTAAAAGCATGCATAAAGCTGCCAACTCCTACTTCTGCAGCAGTTAGCAGCCCTGCGTAAAATCCAATCAGTTCTTCGTTATGACTTGAGTTTTCCAATACGGGTTAATTTATTTTCGATTTCATTTAATTCAGCTTCGGTCGTTGAAAGGAATGCTTTTTGCTTTTCGATCAAAGCCGCTGGAGCCTTTCCAACAAATTCTTCATTGCTTAGTTGAGCCCTTGTTTTGTCGCGCATAGTAATTAAACGTTCTTTTTCTTTGTTAAGGCGTGCCCCTTCTTGCTGCAATAACTCTGTCGGCATGGGGATCAATAGTTTTATATTACCCACTGGTGCAGTACTTGCAAATTCAAGGTGGGGTTCCTCTGTATGGACTTCGATGGCATTTGTCCGGACCAAAGCTGAGATCAAATGGGTTTGAGTCCTGATAATCTCAAATTCCTTGTCTATTGCATTACCTACAATATGGAGATCTGTAATAGCTCCTGGAGGTAGCTTCAT
This sequence comes from Parachlamydiaceae bacterium, assembly GCA_039806825.1. Classification (GTDB taxonomy): domain Bacteria; phylum Chlamydiota; class Chlamydiia; order Chlamydiales; family Parachlamydiaceae; genus JBDHQB01. The sequence goes on from JBDHQB010000040.1 coordinate 759, forward strand.
TTCACCCCGAATATTCCTTATAGCATAGACAACCTTTTGAACTAGGTTAAATGTCAGGTCAATTTCTGGATTAATATCTGAAGCTCTGATCACTTTTGGAAATGGCGATACAATACAAGCCTTGGAATTCAAAGCTTGGATTAATTCAACAGTATAAGGATCTACTTTTCCATTTGTCTTGACCCCATCGAAACGGGTTTTCAGGATTTGGAAAAGTTCCTCCGTGATAAATGGCGCCATAGGATGAAGCAATCGTACAGCTTGGCAAAGTACGATTACCAAGATCTTTTGTTTGTTCTTTCGCTCTTCCGGTGTACCGCTCTTTCCAAATAGAACCGGTTTTACAATCTCAACGTAATAGGCACAGAATTCTTTCCAAAAGAAGTCGTAGGCTTCAGAAGCCGCTTGATCAAATGCATATTCTTCTAGGTGTTCATTGACATCGCGGACGGTTCGATTTAATACAGACAAAATCCAATGGTCTTCTAAGCCTAACTGTTCTTCTTTTAATCCTGAGCCCAGGTCTTCTTTGGTAAATTGTTCATCCAAATTCATTAACACGAAACGTGCGCCATTCCAAACTTTGTTGGCAAAATTTTTCCACTCCTCAAATCTTCTACGATCCAAATCAATCTCACGTGCTTGCGTCGCACTTGCGCAAAGTGCCATTCGCATCGCATCTGTGCCATAACTGTCTATAATCTCACTTGGATCTATCACGTTCCCTTTGGATTTCGACATTTTCTCCCAGCGTGAATGTACATCATTTGGAGTGGGTTTCCCGAGCTCATATTCTAATCTTTCCCTTTCTGGAAGGTAAGTGATGCCGCCTCCTTTGTTTTCTCTCCAATACGATTTGCCATAGATGAGGCCATGGAGGAAAACTTCAGGAAATGGCGCTTGCCCCATAGCGTATTCTCCCATAGCAAGCATCCTTGCCACCCAGAAGAACAGAATGTCATGGCCGGTGACCAATACAGAATTTGGATAAAATCGCTTGAGATCTGCAGTTTTGTCGGGCCATCCTAATGTGGAGAATGGCCAAAGCCCTGAAGAGAACCATGTGTCTAGGACATCTTCGTCCTGGACCCATTTACCCGGGTTTTTCTTAACTTCCTCGGGTTCGCCTTCCCCTTCGAAACAGATCATTTGCTCAGGATCGTCTACATTGTACCAAATTGGGATCCGATGTCCCCACCAGAGCTGGCGGCTGATACACCAATCTCTTAGATTATCAATCCAATAAAAATAGGTATTGTCCCAAGTGTCAGGGATAATATCCACTTTGCCCTCATCGACTAGGGCTCTTAAGCTGTCTTTGAACCGGTCCATTTTAACAAACCATTGCTTCGAAATATAGGGCTCGATCACAGCTTTTGAACGGTAGGATACTCCTATTCTTAAAGTATGGGGTTCTACGCGCTCCAGGAGACCTAGATCGGTCATTTCTTGCACAATCGCTTTGCGACCTTCTTCCATGGTCATTCCAGCATATTTTCCACCCTCTTCATTGATTTTGCCGTCAGGGGTCATCATATTGACAAATTCGAGGTGATGGGTCTGTCCCATTGCATAGTCGTTAGGGTCATGAGCTGGAGTTATTTTGACCATCCCTGTCCCAAATTCAGGATCTACATGCATATCAGCAATAATGATCAATTTGCGTTGGGTAATTGGTTGGATAGCATGTTTTCCAATCAAATGGGTATAGCGTGGATCTTTAGGGGAAACAGCAATAGCGGTGTCTCCCAGCATGGTCTCCGGCCTTGTTGTGGCAATTTGAATAAATCCTGAACGGTCAGCCAAGGGATATTTAAAATGCCATAAAAAACCTTGTCGTTCATCATAGTCCACTTCATCATCGGCAATAGCAGTTTGGGTGACAGGATCCCAGTTGACAAGGTAGTCTCCGCGGTAAATCAAACCATCGTCATACATTTTTTTGAACATGGCCCTAACAGCTTTATTTTTGTGCGGGTCCATTGTGAATGCCTTTCGGGTCCAGTCACAGGAGCATCCAATCTTTTTCAATTGGCTGATGATGGTGTTTTCATTTTCCTCTTTCCACTTCCAGGTGTGCTCCAGGAACTCATCCCGGGTAAAATCGGCCCGTTTTTTGCCCATTGTGCGCAATAGATGTTTTTCGACGACTGTTTGAGTCGCAATGCCGGCGTGGTCAGTTCCAGGGACCCATAGGGCTTCAAATCCGCTCATTCTTTTCCAGCGAATAAGGATATCTTGAAGGGTGCTGACAAGGGCATGTCCCATATGAAGTACCCCTGTAATATTCGGTGGGGGCATCACAATGCAATAAGAGGATTTTGAAGAGTTGACGTCTGCATGGTAAAAACCATGGCTTTCCCAGAATTCGTTCCATTTGGAATCTACACCTTTCGCGTCATATGACTTTGGCAATTCTTCTTTCATGAGTAACCTGCAATTAAATGATGGGGAAACTATAACATTTCCTTGGATAGCGATCAAATCCCTTTCTTAATAAATTATTAATATAAAAAACATATAATATTAATTTAGTATTCAGCAAATTGTTCTGTACTAATTTATTGATTTGCTATAAAATAGTAGTATAGTTAACAAAAGGTTGCCCGATGTCAACAGAGCCGTTGGGATTAGTAGGTGTATCGCCATTAGTGAACCTGCCTTTCAATAGGATGTCAAAGAATGATTTTGACACTATTGACGATATCTTCTTTGGCTCTTCCAAGCAGAAAACAGATTCCTTGGCTAAAATGGATGATATCAAAAGAGTTTTCATTGAAGGCCAAGATAATGTTAACCACTTTTTGAATGCCGTAAGGGGTATACGTAAAGCTGTTGAAGTTTTTCGGGGCAAGACCTTGGCATCCACAGAATTCTTTAATATTTTCAAACTGGCAGCTGCTTTAGGCGTTATCTCCGACACTATTGAAACTACAGATGAGATCGCTGCAGCCATTGAAGCGAAAAACGCTGGCGACCGTGTAGGTCATACCGCAGGTGCAGCGGGGCTGGCTCTTAGTGCCTTTGGAAACTTATGGGTATTTTGCTCTGGAGTTAATTACTTGAAGCCCTTGGGTTCTCACTTTGTTTCGTTCATGGATAAAGCGGGTCCTGTCAGCTGGGGATTGAGTGCAGTCATGTTAATCAATATTGGCTGGAGATACCATATTGTTGATAGCATGGGAGATCGCCTCGAACAAGCTCAAAAAGGTGAGGGCTGGCCTTTAAAATTTTATCAGACCTTGTTGAGAGAAGACAACAAGCCAATGAAGACTCCTAGCTTAATGTTCAGCTTGCAGTTGATGCATAGGGTGCCTGTGATTGAGTCAAAATACCACATGAAGCAGAAGATTAAGACAATTGCTGAGAACTATTTTGTTACCGGTAAATTGGATCATACTCAGAAATTAGCTAACATGACTAATAAACAGGTGAAATTGGCAAGGATTTTCCTTGGGGTTAAAGCAGCAGCGTTAATCTGCGGTATAGTTGCAAGTGCGTTCTTTTATTTTCCTGCGTTGAAATCTAATCCTCACATCGGATGGATCCTGGTTGCTGGAGGCGGAATCATTTGCATTGGTAACATCGCTTTTGGAAAGTACAACTCAGTTGTTTTCATGAAGGAATTAGACAAGCTTGCCAAAGAAGCAAAAGTAGAAACTGAAAAAGCTATGCAGGCCTATTTTGACTATATTGATGCATTACAAAAAGCGACTGAGGCTCCTGAGTTTATCCATTCCACAATCATGAAGGAAAGAGATGATGAAGAAATGGCTGCTAAATTCAGGGCAGTTTTCGACAGAATCTCCGACAAAGTCGCATAGTGATGACTACAACTACAACTACAACGTACAGAAATGATAGAGCGCCAATTGCCTTTGCAGCTGCCGTTTTTCCCAGGCGAATGCTTTTTTCATCCATTCTTCAGATAAGCTTTCGATGATGTAATGGCTCGCAAGGGTCCAAGATCTTGGATAGGCTATCTCCAATACACCCTCAAAATGGATCCTTGCCAAGTCTTTTCCTTCTGTGACAGCCAGCCAGCATCCATACAAGAAATGGAGCAAACTGGTCTCACGGTTCAACCATTCAAGTGGATATTCATTTAACAATTCACCTGCCTTTTGCCAGTTTCTATCTAACAAATAGGCCCATATCTTAATGCAGTTCATCTTTTGCTTGTTCATTGTCCTAAACGATTCAATGTCCACCCATTCACAAGCCCTATGCACCAGATTTGTTTTTCTCTCATCCAGACATTTTTCCAGAATATGAATTAACACTTTCTCCTCATCTTCGGAAAGCCTACCCGTTAGCGATTCTAAAGCTTTTTCAGGCTCCTCAAATATTAGCTTAAGCGGCTTCAATTTTTTCAGAGCTTCCGGTTGACCTATTGTTGATAGCCGTTCTTCTTCTGCTTCTAGAAATTCTTTGGCCAGTTCTAGTTCGCCCAATTCTATTAGGCAAAATATTCCATTCCACAATGCTGATGCGGGAGGGGGAACTAATGCCGAAAGTTCAGTCAATATTTCATCGATGATGTATGGCTTACCTAGCCAAAATGCGAGTGGTATTGTGAATGTTGAATTTTGTACTTTCTCTGAGCTTCCTTCAGCAGGATTTTCGTCGATAAAATAAAGGACTTCCCAGTGTTTTTTCAGATTATTCAATAATTTGATCGTGTGGTTTGAATTTGAAATCAGCGGGATATGTCTGACTGAAAGTAAAATAAATTCAAAAGTGATCCTACGGTCTATGCGTGAGCTTTCTTGCGTCCGGTAAGCGATCTGTTCCTGGAGGATAGACAATAGGGGATGCTGTGGATATCTTCTGTAGGCTAACTCAAAGCACTTTATCTCCTCTTCATGTTCTCCGAGTGCTTGGTAGACGAGTGCTTTTCCAAGGTATTCCAATGGAGCTCCGGGAGTTGAATGAAGCTTTTCAAATTCTTGAAGGGCCATTTCATACAAAGTTGCTTTATCTTTCGAATCCTTAGTGGTGGTCGCTTGCTCCAGTAAGGTAACCCCTGCACGGAACATCGCTTCTCTTCCTTCGGCTCTTCCTGGAAAGGAATATCCGATACGTCGGTATTCAGACAGTGCGGTTTGGTAATCTTTGTGGGCTAAAAATGCGTCTGGAACGGCTAAGCAGTTGACAGTGATATTTTGACTTCCGACAAAAACCTTGATAGGGGAGATTTCGAAATCAGCATCCCTTGATAGCAGGCCCATATGCGTTCCAACCAAAGGCAGGTGGCTGATGTAGGAAAATTGGTGCGTGTCATTTAAAGTCACTTGGATTTTCTTTTCCACCTTTTCAATGCGTATATGGGTCCACTCGCCCCGCTTCAAGTAGATGTCGTCAGCATGAAGAACTTCTACGGCTGAACGGAGTAATTTTGTCGACTTGTTAAGATCGGAACCAAGCCATACACAATAGCCATCATTCAAATGGATCCTTTCAGAAGATTCAGGAACGCTGACAAGGATTCCTAGTCCCAAACTTTGGAGTCCAAGTTTGACTTGTGCTTCAATTCTCAAGTTTTCGTTGAAAGAGGCTTTTGAGATCATTAAGCTGACCCAATCGGATACTTCGGTATGACGGGTGATGGCGGTATGTTCAGCAATCAAAACGTTTTCTTGGAATTCCCAATCTTTTTTTCGTTTAATGTCTAATTCCCCCGCGAGAAACCACTCCGAGCGACCTTCAATAAAGTTTTCCAGTTCGCGGATAAGTTCATCCACGGATGAGTATCGCTCTTCAATTTTCGGGGAAAGGCATTTTAAGGCCATCTGTGAAAGTACTTTTGGGATATCGCGGTATGGAGCAACCGCAATCGGGTCGGGCACTATCTCTTTTGCCATGTTTTCTCGGAACTCTTTCAAAGTTCCACGCTTGAACGGTTGACGCAATGTCAACATTTGGAAAAGAATAACCCCCAAGGAATAGATGTCGCTTTTGACAGTTGCTGGAACTCCTAGAGCTCTTTCAGGAGGCATATAGGCGACAGTGCCTACAACTTTGCCTGCATGGGTCAGTCCATGTAGCCCTCCTTTATCCTGTTTGACTTGCTTCATGTCCAAACTTTCAAAAGGATCGTAGCCTAAAAGTTTCGCAAGTCCCCAGTCTAGGATCATCACTTCACCGTACTTTCCAATGATGATATTTTCCGGCTTAAGGTCGCGATGCAAAACTCCTTTCATATGGGCATATGCAATAGCTTGGCAGATGTTAATATAAATACGGATCAATGCAGGGATCGATCCACCAATGTGGTCTAACTTTTCACCCTTTTTTTCTTGCTTGCGTGTTTTTCGCAAAATCTCTTTTAGGGTTTCACCCTCAACATAAGGCATTGTGTAATAGATGAGTCCGCTTTCTGCATGGATGGCATAAATAGGAATGATCGAAGGGTGGGTAAGTTGGCTGGTAACTCTAGCTTCTTTTAGAAATCGGTTGTGCATCAAGGGATGGTTGACCAGGTCATCGCGAATTCTTTTCAACGCAATACGACGTCCGCATGAGGTGTCGTAGGCCAGAAAGACCTCGCCCATTCCACCTTTACCGATGCTGCGGGTGACTTGATAGGGGCCGATAATAAATTGGATCGATTCTTCTTGGGGAGCATGCCCTTGGACCAAAGTAACTGAAGATTGAGCACTTTCTAGAGAGCTAGAAAAAGTTGTGCGTTCTTGGCTTTGCATGATGGATCCCCCTAAGGGCTCCCCACAAAAAGCACAAAAAGCCGGTGGTGCAGCAGTCTGAGACTGACTTGTCAACATATACTGTGCTTGGCATCGAGGGCAAACGATGCGGTCCGGCTTTGACATCAAATCTTCCTTTTATTCGTGACTCTTAATAATCAGCGAAGACAAAATAAACAAGAGGCGTTGTAACTGCAATAGATTTTTTCCCTTTTCATTTTTTTTCTCGGTTACTAAAGTGATTGTATCTTAATGATATTCAATAAATTTATTGGAGTCCATTCATGTCTTTTGCCTATATGACTGAAAATAAAGCAAATATGATAGGAAAAGGAGTTTTCCTTATTGGATTAGGAATTTTGTTCTTAACTAACAATTGGTGGCCCGGAATTTTGCTTGTGATCCTCTTTTCCTATGGCATCCGTCATTACTTGTTGGGAAGATACTGGGAAATGGCGATGTTGCTAGTGATTTTCCTTTTGCTCCTGGCTGTTTCCTACTACCGGATTGAAGTGATCTATCTTGTGCCTGCTCTATTGATCGCGTCGGGACTATATTTTATTCTAAAAGAATATTTTGTTAATGATAAACCACCCCTTAACGACTTACCTCCATCAAGTCGAGGCAAGGAGTTTGACCAAGGTAATGGCGATGCCTAAGCTGATGCATATTGCGACAATTTCAACTGAAAGGGGAAGAACCAAGCTTCATTTACGGCAGATAGAGCCTAAAATTTACCGATGGTATCGACTCGATCCTACTGGTAATGAGATAGAAACGCCTGTTGTATCCGATACAATTGAAGATTCTTTAAGGCAAGCAGGGATCTATTGGAAATTAGATCATTTTTCCCCCATGTTATGCGGCTACCGATTCACTCTGCCTGAACGGGATGAACATGGGGACAATGCACTTTTTTATCAGATGTCTTCTGCCTTGCAAACAATGAATGGAATCTATTTTGATGAGGAATTAGGACACTTTTGTGTAATTAAACAAATTCCACTTGTGGCAAAAGAATATTGGAAGCAGTTAAACCTTGAGAAAAAGCTATAAAGGTAGGCTATGGCAGATGTAAAACGTGTAGCAATTGTCACCGGAGCAAATCGTGGGCTTGGTTTTGCCGCTAGTGAAGAACTGGGTAGTAGGGGATATAAAGTTATTTTAACTGCTAGGCATACAAGTCAAGGTCGAGAAAAAACGGAAGAACTCAAAGGCAAAGGACTAGACGTCAGCTTTTATCATCTTGATGTCAATGATCCCATAAGCGTTGGTAGTTTGTATGAATATGTTTTAAATGACTTTGGTCGGTGTGATGTTTTAATCAATAATGCCGGAGTCCTTATCGATAAAGTCGATTACGTCGGTGAAGATCTGTTTGAACATCTCCGCCACGACAAAAACAATATCGCTCAAACTTTAGATACAAATATTATCGGACCTTATCTACTTTGCGAAGCTTTTGGTCCGATTATGAGAAAACAACGCTATGGGCGGATCGTTAATATTTCCAGCAGTATGGGACAATTGAGCGAGATGCAGGAAGGATTCGCTGCTTACCGAATTTCAAAGGCAGGATTAAATGCTGTCACCCGCATTTTTGCTGCTGTCTATAGAGGTCACAATGTCCTAGTCAATTCCATCTGCCCAGGTTGGGTTAAAACCGACATGGGAGGACCTAACGCTCAAAGAGAAATTGAGGAAGGTATTGATGGGATCATCTGGGCTGCAACATTACCAGAGGGTGGGCCTACAGGTGGCTTCTTTAGGGACAAACATCCGATTCCTTGGTAAGAGCAACAGACCATGATAGTAAACATACTTGGGGCACCGGAAACTTGGCCATTGGATTGGGCTTTAAACCATCGACCCGAAGAAACAAAAACCCGCAGAAGAATTAGAATAAGTAGCACTGTTGCTTGGGGTATTCTTAGTGCTTCTATTTGCATCCCATCTATTTTGGCAACGTTGAGTGAAAATACAGGCTCTGCTTGGCATCGAACTGGAGCGATTTTATCGACGGGCGGAACAACCTTATGTTGGTTTTCGCTTACATTTTATGGAGGCTTTGTTCTTATCTCGGAAACTGCCGCGAATAAATCGGAAATTGAAATCCATTTGTTGAAAGATGACACTCCTACGGTTGCAAAAGGGATCATGATTGGTCTCGGGATTTTGTTAGCACTGGGAAGTAGGGTTGTTTCTGTCGCTGAGGGGGTGATGTTCAGCAAGAATAAGGCATTCGGTTTATCGACTGGAATTGAAAGTGCAGTTGCTGAGGCTGGCCTTCCAGCTTTAGGTTGTTATATGCTATTGAGGGACCTCACAAAGTATATAAGGAACAAATACATTCTAAGAGAAAAAGCGGATCAGAGGATTGAAAGGGTACGCCATTATTTGGTTAAAATTACTGATACAGCCATTCAATATTCATTGAAATCTACAAGTGTGGAAAGACTTGTAAAATTTAAAGTGCTTTATAATCAAGTGCACAGCACTGATGTCGACACAATCAGGCAAGAATGGCAAGGTCTATTAAAGGAAATGGTGCAAATTTATGAGGGGCAAATTGGGAATCAAAATGAGTGCTTAGATTTAACTGTCAGGAAAGTTCCCATACAACTTATTGGAGTCTCTTGCGCAGCGAATGCACTTCCCTTGTTTATCATGGATGCGCTTCTAGCTGGCACGGTTTATGAGATGATCCACGCAGACGATCCGGTAAAAACCCTTGGAATGATCATGGCTTTCTTTCCATTGCTCTATCTTGCACCGAAAATGATGTATGATGCAGGAGAAATGACCTATAACTTTCTCCATGATATGATGGGTGGCAAAAGAAATGATAAAGCATTTGCAAATGCTTTTTATCCTAAGCTTTCAGGCATGATTAAAATCCTTGCAGCTGCGCTATCAACAATGCAATTTGATGAGCAGATCGCATTGGCAAAGAAATATACAACAGAAGGAACATTGCAGTATAAATTCTTAGCTTATGGAAATATTGTTGCGTGTAGTTTGCTTATTACAGCATCTTTCTACATGATTATTGACAAGCTTTTTGAAAAGTATGCTTTGAGCTCGTGTTCTAGCGAGGAAGTGAATAATGCTGCATACTTAAAGGAAAGATTGGACCGATTAGGGTATATGTTCAGGGAAATGCGTGCAGACTATTTGGAACAAATGCTAAATGCTATCGATGATGAAGAGCTTAAAGGCAAAATTTTGAAAGAACAAACATCTGTGCAAGAGATTGTTTCTGCAATTACAACTAGAGAAGAACAACCTCTTTTGGATTCCGTGTAGTCTTTGTACTCGGTTTTCACGTATAGCTTGTGCTCTGACCTAGCGTGCCAAAGGCACAGCAGGTGCTACAAGGATAGAGTCGCAGCGTTTCCGCAGGCATTACAACAAAAGCGTATAGCCTTTCCGCACTCCACGCCTGCGGAAACACCGCGACTCTATCCTTGTAACGTCTGCTAATGTCTGCTGTCCATTGTAGGAAGAAAACAGGATGCTGCGTCTGTTGAAGAAGAAAACAGCGTGCGGTTTTTCGATAGAGCCTATTTCCCCTTTACTATCTTTTGAATCATTATCAAAAATGATGATGACACTTTCTACTTCATAAATTTTTAAGCTTTCTAAATGTTTGGAGGATAGGTCCCCTTGACCAGTGCCACAATGTTTGAAACGCCAACGCTGGGCAAATAAGCGGCATCTGGAAGCCCTTCGACGAGGAGAAGCTGACTTTCCCTTTTACATTTGTAGATGTTGAATAGATCATCTTTTTTAAGCCCTGCTGTGTAACTCCATCGATAGAGCTTACCTTCTGAATCGGGAACGCCTTCTTTTAGGGTTGCCCTTTTGGCAAATCCAAGGATTCGTCCAAATTTGTCTCTATAGGGGAGCGCTGCTCTAAAATTATCGCCAGCGACGCCGTTAAGTTTTATTTCGCTTACTTCTTGATGCCTTTCCTGAGGAAGCTGCGATCTGAGATATTCTCGGATTTCTGCGTCTTTAGGCCAATAGATCCAATCTGTAGCGAAAAGTTTTGCGGGTTCATATCCACGTATTTCAGTTAAATACTGAAAAGCCTCTTTACCAGCACTCTTCGTTAATAAAGTTTTTCCATATTCAAAAACCAATTCATAGAGGTTTGATAATGAGTGCGATTTTTTTGCTTCTGGGGAGATCGACTTGTGGCTTTTCAATTCTTCTAGCAAATCGCTGCGGAAGATTTCTGCGAGGTATTTGCAGGCGTCGACATAGCCAAATCCCTTTTCCCTTTGGACAAGTTCAATGGCGTCAAAGGACTCATTACAGCTAAAGCAATGGAATTGGCTTCATCCAGAGCAAGGCGGAAGCATTGACCGCTCTTTGATTCGTGACCTGCTACACAATTACCTACCAAATACCCTCCCACACGCTTGAGGTTCAATTTATGGTGGAGGTCTAAGTGCTCAGCTACCGCTTCAATGCGTATGGATGCTTTGAGTTTTTCTTTTACATAATTGTCGATCATATTTGTTCCTGCAAGCCTATTTCAAAGCCAGCTGTTTCCTTGATTATTCTCTCTGTTCATCTTCCATCTTGATCAACCATTGGATCGCTTCACAGATCACCTCAGATTTTTCCGCTTTTCTTCCCTGCAGCATTCTAAATCGCGAGTCAAAATGTCCATGACCCAATATTCATTCATGGCATTCCATCTAAAAGATAAAACGAATGTTTGAGCATCTAATTCAATCTGTTCTTGCCATTGAGCCGGTTCTTTAAAAGGAATGATCTGCATTACACCACCCCTAAAATTTGATTTTTACTAGCCAGTACATTAGGCAGAATTGTTGGTTGAACAGGGATTAACGATTGAACGCCCACATTAATACCACTCGAAGCCTGATCTTTTAAGCTGTTGACCGGATCATTTTGAATAAGAGGATAATTAGCATTAGAGGCCACAATGTCTCTGGGGATCTTATTTTGAACACCACCGAAAACATTTCCTTGATCGAGTTGCAATCTAACGCTTGTGTCTATGACAAGCCTTTGTAATTCGATGGTAAAAGTTAAAGATTGCCCTGTCTTTACATCTCTTGGTACATCTAAAACAGTAATTGCCATGTTTTGGTAAACTTTCAATCCAGTCACAACGGTCACAGGTTGCCTTGATTGATGCAGGGCGATTAGACGGTTAAACGCATCAATCGATCGATTAAAAGGGGCAAAAATACTAAGGGGAGTATCTGAGACAAGGCCGACCAGCACTAATACGTCAGGTTCATTGATAATGTGATCGGCAATGATTGTACCATCCTCGATCGGATAATTTGTGACGCGCGAAGAAAACCTGTGTTCTTCGCGAATGGTAACGTCTAGATCAATTGACCCAACTTTAGGACTAGGATATTTTTTTCCAAATAGCAGAGATAAAACCATTACTCCACCTGAGGATTGTTGTTATAAATCTCTCTGATCTTATCTATGAAGGCATTATCAAAGGCTTCATCGAAAGACTGACGAATAGCAATTTGCTGCTGATCCGTCGTTCCAGGTGGAATCTGCATATCAACTTTTGTGTTGATATTGAAATTGGCTGGGAGTTTTCCTTGTTTTTGTTGCTCTATTAAGGCATTGAAAAAGAAAGCATCCTCTTCGGCTACTCTTCTTTTAACCATATTAAGAGTTTCTCCTCCGAATAATTTGGCAACTTCTTCAGTTATTGCATCCGCAATGAAAGAAAAACCACTCTTAATCCCTTCAGTTGAAAATTTATCGGCTATAATCCCAAAACCTTTAAAGGCATCTCCATTCAAAATTTGCGTGAAAATCCCCAAAGACTCAGTTATGGCTGGTAGGAGCTTTACAACGAAAACCTCTGTTAGTTGTGTCAGTTGATTTTTGAAAGCGCCCAAGTTTTTTGAATATTGACTTAGGCTTGGAATCCCATCTTTTAGGGCTTTAGCATATTCTGTGTGTTTTTGAGTTAACAGCTCAAGACTATCTCCCGCTGCCTTGGCAAAATCTATATATTTTTGGGCGTCTTTTTCCCAAAAAAAGGCTATGGCAACTTTTAGTTTGTCTCTGTCATTGCTGAGGGTATTAATGTGCTTGAGGATGTCTATAAATAATTGATTGGCGTTCTTCAATTCACCAGTGAAATTATCTCTAATTTCGATTTCAGTATAATAAGCGATTTCTTGAAGTTGCCCCATTCCCCATTGAGCATCTTGAAGCATCTTATTCAAGCCGGAAAGGGCAGCATCAAAGTTCTTCGGATCGATTCTGAATTCTTCAGCAGTTTTTCTTAGCTTGACAAATTCTTCGAATGAAATACCAATGCTCTTTGCCAGATCATTTGCATCTAAGGTGGCATTTGCAATGTCATTAAAGAAATCTAGTGTTTTAGCCACAAAAGCCGTCGCAGCTGTTGCTGCAATAGCAAATTTTGTTTTAAAGCCGATGATTGTGCGATTAAATTGCTCAACACCTCTTTGATCGACTTGAAAGCCCAATCTGGTGACTAATTCTCTAACGACTGTCATTTCTTCGACCCTTTCCTTTTAGATTCTTCCATCTGGTCGAGTCGCATATCCAGTAAGGCATTTGCCCTCAACAGATCATCTAAATTCCATGTGCGCTCGATTTCCTCTAAAGAGGCTATTCCTTCTAATATTAACCGCCAGAGAAGGAACTCATCTTTTAATTCCGTATGGAGGTTTTTCTCGTATCTGGCTGACGATTCTGCGGCATCGGTATTGCTTCCTTGAATAGGCTTCCAATACCGCTCTCCCCAAAAAAAGAACCGAAATTGCAATCCACGACGAAGGCCAAAACTTGCATCAAAGTGGGTAGATCACCTGCAAATTCAACATCTATTACAGAATTGGTCAATTCCACTCCCTCTTTTCTGACTCCTTGGCATAACTCAAGGACTAAATTCTCAAATGTTTTGTCATCCAATTGAGACATTAAGGATTCAATAGCTTTGACAGCTTCTCCTTTTGAAAAGGGGAGTCCTACCATGTTTTGATCTTTGCCTCCTGGAAGGAATAATTGGGCCAAAGCTGGTCCAAAGATTCGCACAAGCTTTGCTTTCATTCTTAAGGCTCTTCTTGCAGGCAATTGTGTACAGGTATACACAGACCCATTAATTTGTTGTAAGCGTTCAGTCGTCAGCAGCAAATAGGCTAAGTAGGGGCGAGAGATGAAAGGGTTTGCTTTTGCATCCCTA
>JBDHQB010000041.1:0-14511 GCA_039806825.1 Parachlamydiaceae bacterium
CTAGGGATGCAAAAGCAAACCCTTTCATCTCTCGCCCCTACTTAGCCTATTTGCTGCTGACGACTGAACGCTTACGATTACGAAATTTAAAGTTATCGTGGATTATCTTGGAGAACCCATTATTATTTATCAACCTAGTTTCAATGCTCACTGCAGAATTGATGAAGCGCATGCAAACCAAATTTTAAAAGCGATCGGTAATATTAAAGAAAATAAAGAAGGTCAGATGGTAGACTCTGGTATTTTAAAAGACTACTATTTTCAAAACCTAACATTTCTAAATGAAAAAGGTAATTCTGTTAGAAACATCCACTTTTTTCCTGATTTTATAACAATTCACACGTTATCAGGAAATGTGATACCTCCGAAGGTGGAAGTCTCAGACTATAATCCAGTCCTAAAAGATATCTCAAAGATCACAATTGTTGGAATTCCAACCCATTATAGACCTACATTTATCAATTTATTGGTAGATAGTCTGTAGAGTAAAGAATTCAATGCTAATTATTTAAAAGGAATTTAGATGTCAGATCAAAGAAATTCAGAGATCAAAAATTACATTAGTTCTTTGTTTGCTGTAGAAGATGAGGATTTGAAATCGATTAAGCAAAAGGCAGTGGAAGCGGATTTACCAAGTATTGCTATCCCGGAAAGTGTTGGGAAGTTACTGTATATTTTGACCAAACTTCAAAAACCAAAAAGAATATTGGAAATAGGAACCTTAGCTGGGTATAGCACCACATGGTTTGCAAAAGCTGCCCCAGAAGCTAAGATTGTAACAATAGAACTCGATCCTTTACATACAGAAGTGGCTAGAAAGAATTTTGAAAATCTTTCCTTAAAAAATATTCAACTCATCCAAGGGAGAGCCCAAGAAACTTTGCAAACTATGATTTCCCAAGGAGCGATGTCATTTGATCTTTTCTTTCTTGATGCGGATAAAGAGGGATATCCTATTTATCTAGAGTATATTCTTAAATTAGCAAGATCAGGATCGCTACTTATCTCAGATAATTTAATCCCGAAGGAAGATAAAATTAATAAGCCTCTTGAGAAAGAGGTGATTGCCACAAAGATTTATGAATTTAATAGAAAATTGGCTGCTCATCCGAATATTGAAACGATTCTGACTCCCACAATTGTAGGGGACAACGGCCGTGTTGATGCGTTAGGCATCTCCCTAATAAGCTAGCGGACACAGCGGACATAGCAGACGAAGCGGACGTTACAAAGGCAGAGCCTCCGCTACCGAACTCCACGCCTACGGAAACGCCGCGACTGTGCTATTGTCCGCTTCGTCCGCTACGTCTGCTGTGTCCGCTCCTTCCGAAAAGGCAAATCACTTCACATTAAAGATAACTTTTGTAAAGTTACAAGAAATCAAAGGTTATTTATGCGCGCAATGGTCCTTGAAAAAATTAAACAACCCTTAGTTTTGAAGGAAGTTTCCACCCCCTCGCCGAATCCTTCAGAGGTACTGATCAATGTTCACACTTGCGGAGTATGCAGGACTGACCTTCATATTGTCGACGGTGAGCTTCCTCATCCTAAGCTTCCTTTAATTCCAGGACATCAAATCGTTGGCATCATCGAAAAAATTGGCGATAAGGTGACTAACCACAAAGTAGGCGATCGCGTTGGAGTACCGTGGCTCGGAGAAACTTGTCACCACTGCGAATTTTGTTTATCTAATCGCGAAAATCTTTGTGACAATGCAATTTTTACTGGTTATTTGCGCAATGGGGGTTACGCTGAATATTGCACAGCCCATGAGGACTATGTACTAAATTTGCCCAAAAAATATGAAGACATACACACCGCTCCTCTTCTCTGCGCAGGTTTGATCGGTTATAGAACATATAGATTGGCTGGAGAAGCCAAAACTATGGGATTCTATGGATTTGGGTCTTCCGCACATATATTGATTCAGGTAGCGAAATCCCAAGGTAGAGAAATTTACGTATTTACAAGACCCGGAGATACCGAAACACAAAAATTTGCCTACTCGCTCGGTGCTAAATGGGCGGGCGGTTCTGACCAGCTTCCTCCCGTACAACTCGATGCTGCGTTAATTTTTGCTCCTGTAGGTGCACTTTATCCACAAGCTTTGAAGGCAATAAAAAAGGGTGGAAAGGTAATAAGCGCTGGGATCCATATGAGTGATATCCCTGCTTTCCCTTATTCCTTACTTTGGGAAGAAAGGTCACTGTCTTCTATTGCCAACTTGACACGACAAGATGGGGTCGATTTTATGAACCTTCTCAAAGGAGTAGACCTCAACATTTCCGTAACTGTTTATCCATTAGATCAAGCAAATCAAGCTCTTGACGCTATCAGAAAAGGTACACTTGAAGGATCTGCGGTTTTAAAAATTAAGGAATAATTCAATGGCGATGCAAGAGAAGGAGCCAATAGCGATCATTGGAATAGGATGCCGCTTTCCGGGTGGAGCCTGTAATCCTCAAAAATTTTGGGAGATGCTATGCTAAGGGACAGATGCTGTAACCGAAGTTCCCAAGCATAGATGGGATATACGAAGGTTTTACCATGAGAATGCAGATCTTCCAGCAAAAACTTATACAAAGAAGGGAGGATTCCTCAAGGAAAATTGGGAAGAATTTGATCCTGAATTTTTTCATATATCCCCAAGAGAAGCCGAATATTTAGATCCTCAACAACGTCTTCTTCTTGAATTGACGTGGGAGGCCTTCGAAGATGCTGGGATTGTTCCAAAGAACATTCGTGGGTCCGATACAGGAGTGTTTATTGGATCCTTTACAACCGACTGGCAAACACTTCACAACAGTCCCTATAATGTAAATCATTGTGGTAGATATTCTGGAATCAATGGCTCAATGACTATTCTATCTGCAAGGCTTTCCCATTTTTTTGATTTAAAAGGGCCTTGTTTGACTTTAGACACAGCTTGTTCCTCATCTTTAGTTGCTGTGCATCCTGCCTGTCAAAACCTATTGCAGAACGAATGTTCATTAGCAGTTGTGGGTGGTGTAAACGCAATGTTGATACCTGAAACTACAATTGCGATGTCGAAAGGTCGCTTTTTAAATCCAGAAGGTCATTGCCGCTCATTCGATGCAGATGCAAAAGGTTACATTCGGGGAGAAGGAGGTGGGATTGTTATTCTTAAAAAATTGTCCCAGGCAATACTTGACAAAGATCCTATCTATTCCGTGATTCGTGGTACGGGTGTCAACCACGATGGATATACCCAAGGCGTGGCATTACCCAATCCCGATGCTCAAAAAAAATTGATTGAAAAAGTTTTGGTTGAGAGTGGGATCAATCCATGGGACGTTCATTACGTTGAAGCACATGGAACAGGTACTCCAGTAGGAGATCCTATTGAAGCACAAGCATTGAATGAAGTTTTAAATTCTGATAAAAGAGCATTTCCTTGCTGCCTTGGAGCTGTAAAATCTAATATAGGGCACCTAGAAGCAGCTGCAGGAATTGCAGGACTCATTAAAACTTCCCTTTGCTTATATCATAGGAAAATTCCACCCAATATTCATTTTCAAAAACCCAATCCCAATATCCCTTTTGAAAAATATTGTTTAAAAGTTCCGATTGAGATCAGCGATTTTCAGACAAATCAAGATTCTTTGTATGGATGTGTTAATTCTTTCGGGTATGGAGGGACAAACTCTCACACTATCTTGGAAAGCTTAAAATTTAGAAACAAGAAATTTTCCCAACAATCTCATGATTATCATTACCTTTTCCAATTTTCAGCAAAAAATCAAGAGAACTTGAAAGCTGTGGCAAAGAGTTATGAGGAGTTTTTAATTCAAAACCCGAAGATTAATTTAGATGACTTAGCTTTTACGCTATCAAATAAACGCACTGCATTTGATTACCGAATGGCAGTAAGTGCAAAAAATCATGGAGAATTAGTTCGAAAACTTAATCAGCTTAGTCGTGGTGAAAATCCAGAAGGAACTTATTTGGGAAAGGTTCTTGAAGACAAACCTAAAATAGTCTTTGTTTATTCTGGAATGGGTCCTCAATGGTGGGGAATGGGAAGAGAATTGTTGGAAAAATCATCCATTTTCTCAACAACCTTACATAGATGCGATAAGCACATCTTATCCCTAACAGGCTGGTCATTAATAGAAGAGCTCAAAAAGGATGAAAAAAGCTCTCGTATGGAAGATCCGCAAGTCGCACAATTTGGAAATTATGTATTGCAAACTGCACTCACAGATATTTTCTTTTCATGGGGAATTGTTCCTGAAGCGGTTTTGGGCCATAGTGTTGGTGAAGTAGCAGCAGCCTATGAATCGGGAAGAATAAGCCTCGAAGATGGACTTCTGGTAACATTCCACCGTTCTCGCATTCAGTCATTAAAAAAGGGGTTAGGGACACTTCTTGCAGTAGGATTAAATGTACAAGAATGTCTTACACTTTCAAGTGAACTCCAATTGAGAGTTTCCGTTGCTGCTGAAAATGGAGCCAACTCGACAACCCTTGCAGGAACCAAAGAGGATTTACAAAAAATTGCCGATTACTTGGAGAGCAGAAACATCTTTAATAAGTTTCTAAAGGTCAATATTGCCTACCACAGCCACCAAATGGAAGGTTTGGAAGAGGATCTTATTAATTCGCTTCATTCAATGAAAGTACAAGAGGGAAATATCCCATTCCTTTCTACAGTTTATGGTGAGAACCTTCAAAGTCAAAAGGTTGATCCACAATACTGGTGGAAAAATGACCGTGAAAGTGTGCTTTTTTATAAAACGGTAAAAAATAGCATTAATGATGGGGGAAATCTTTTTGTTGAAATAGGGCCTCATCCAGTAGTTTCGGCTTATATCAAAGAAAATTTGTTGCAACAGCAGGTGAAAGGGGTTGTACTTCCTACATTAAGTAGAAATAAGTCGGATATGAATTGCCTAATGGAATGTTTAGGAGGCATATTCGTGAGCGGTCATTCATTAACGGAATTTAATTCTAACTATTCCAAGGGTGATTTTATTCGTTTACCCACCTACCCTTGGACAAAGAAAAGCTTTTGGATTGAATCAGAAGAATCACAGCACTATCGACTGAGCTCTCGATTACATCCAATGTTGAGTAGAAAAGTGAAATCTCCTTATGTTTCTTGGCAAGTAGAGGTCAATAAGCATCATTTTCCATGGCTTCAAGACCACAAAGTAGATAACACTGTAGTTTTTCCTGCCGCTGGATATGTAGAGATTGGATTGGCATTTTCTGAGGATGGTCAGAATGTTTTGGAAAATATCCACTTTAAGAATGTGCTAGCAGCTCCAAATGATAAAGAATCTGTCATGCAGATCGATTTTGATCCTGAATCACGAAATTTCAAAATTTATACATTTATTTCTTCCGATAATAGAGAATGGACCCTTCATTCTATTGGAAAATGTTGCTCCTATTCTTTACCACTTTCTATTGATAAAATCGACCTTGAGCCCTTTTTCGAGACTGTCTCAATCAATGAATCTGAAATATATAAAGCCTTTTCAACAAATAGTCTTGAGTATGGCCCCCATTTTAGGGGTATTAAAAAGCTTTGGAAAAAAGGGAATGAAGCGTTAGCTGAGATAAAAATCTTAGATGAAAATGAAGCTTACCATTTACACCCTGCAGTATTAGATTCTGCTTTTCAAGCATTAATTGGGACTCTAGATCATGGTTTTCTTAAAGGTTACATCATATTGCCGACGCATATTGATCAGATCATATATCATAAACTTCCCGCGTCAACTTTATTTTGCTATGCAAGATGCTCTAGACTCACTTCCGACAAATTGATCGGCGACCTATACCTATGTGACGAGCAAGGAAAAGTCTTTGTTGAAATCAAATCATTGGAATGTCGGATTATTGCTAGTAAAAAATCCCAAAGTATCGAACAACTGCGCTACAAGCAAGAATGGGTTGAATTACCCAATGAATCCACAGAGATTGTAAATCAAAAATGGATCATTGGAAATTTTGGCAATTCTCTTTCAAAAGAAACTTTGCAGCCTTTTAACAATCCCAAAATCTTTGAAGCTTCTAATTTGTTTTCTTTAGAATATTCTGAAAAATTGCTTTCTGAACTCCAGAATGAAAAAGTCAATTTATTACTACTTGTCGATTCAGCAACTAGGACTGAGGCAGAACTTGTTAATAGTTCAGTTAACCTTGTTAAGGCGATTGAGTCCAAAGAATGTTATAAGCATATCACTTTGTGGATTGTTACACGAGGGACGCAATCCACCAAAGATGAATGTACACAACTTACTGGGTCCTCATTGTGGGGACTATTTAGAGTCATAAGGCAAGAGTATCCACAATTACAATGTTTTTTAGTCGATCTAGATTCTAAAAATTTAGACATATCCTCACTTTTAAATGAAAATAGAAGCGAAAATGAAATTGCATGGCGCAATCAAAAACGCTTTGTCAATAGACTTAGGAAAGAGGCTTTGCCTGAATACAGTGTCTCTTTAGAAAATTATGCCCTTCATCTTAGAACTCCCGGCCTCATCGATAGTTTATTCTATAAAGAAATTCCTGAGACAATGTTATTAGTAATGGGTATTTGCCAGTTCTGTAGTATGGGAAGAGATTCATGAGATAAAAATTCGCCGCAAATTCTGTGGGAAGGAAAATTCCCAGATTCAATGATCAGAGGCCTTAACCCAGCATCAGTTAAATAATTTGCAGCACATAAACCTGCAACACCTCCTCCAATGATCACACAATCTTCAACCATGACAATCGATCTCCAAAATCCAACGGAAAGGCATATGTCAACTGATTTTATACTGTGAAGGAGTTTTTCCTATTTTGAATAGATATGCCTCCAATTCAGATCGAGTAAAAGCTTTCTGAATTGACAATAGTCCGTCATGTTGAATGAGGCGATTCCTAAAAAGGAGGGGAGATGACATTGCAAATAGGGAATAAGCAACCCGACTTCTTTGCAGATCATTAATGATGACTCGGTCTTTAGCAACTTTGCAAGCCCGGGAAAAGAAATCTACGATAGCGTTATCATTCAAATGGTGACACACTAAAGTCGATAGCACCACATCGTAACTTTTTTCAGGCTCATTCAACTCAGCTTGCTTGCTCACTTCAAAACTCACATTTTTAGGGCGGTCTTTCATTAAGGATAAGCGGTCGTTAGCAAATTTAATCGCCAGTGGATTGAGGTCTATCCCCACTATTTTTGCTTCAGGGTAAAGTTGTGCAAGCTTTGTTGCAAATATTCCTCCTCCACATCCAACATCCAAAATTGACTTCGGTGGTCTTTCCATTTTCTTAAACGTTGAAATGGTTGCCATGTCTCCACCAAGCCAACGACCAATTTGTCCAAGCTTGACTAAACAATCATTGTATTCTTCAATAGTGTAATGCTCCGGACCAAGATCAATTATTTCAGGTTCGGTTGAGCGTTTATTCCACATAATTATTTCAACAATAAAGCTTCGATGCAAAGACCAGGCCCAAAGCCGAGCCCCACTATTCTTTCATTTGAGGATGAATTACGGTAAATGTCTTCCAAAACATAGAGAAATGTAGCGCTTGAGAGGTTTCCATAAGACTTTAAAACATTCCATGAAGATGTGGTTTGAGATTTATCCAGTTTTAAGCCCTCTTCTACTGCCTCGACAATAGCTTTACCACCAGGATGGATAGCCCAATTGTATTTTTTTGATTTGTATGAAAAACCTAAGAAATTTCTCACAAATTGTTCAATATTCTCGTTGATAAGTTTGGGAACCCGTGCCGACAAAGTCATATCAAATCCTAACGAGCTTGCATCCCAGGTCATATCCTCTTCAGTTCCTTCAATTATTGAGGATTTCTCATCAACAATTTCAAAAACAGTGTTCTCATTTTCCCTGGGTTCGGTACCCACAATAACACCTGCAGATCCATCGGCGAATAGAGATTGGATCACCAAGGTTTCTATGTCGTTAAGCGTTTTGAAGTGGAGTGTGCATAATTCTGTGCAAACTATCAGGACTCGGTTTTTCGGACTTTCTTTGGCTATTTTGGATGCAACTTTTAGTCCCTTAAAGGCGCCGTAACATCCCATAAAGTTGACTCCCAACAATGAGACATCATCTTTCAATCCTAGCTTACGAGATAAAATAAACTCTACACCAGGAGTAATCGCGCCAGTACAAGAAACTGAAATAATATGAGTAATATCTTTTAATTTCCCCTGCCAGTTTTTAATTGTTTCTAGAGCAGCCCTTTCTGCAAGAAGTGGAGCTTCCCTTTTATAAAGTGCATTCCGTTCTGTCATCCCTACTGTTGCAATTGAACTCTCAGAAAAGAGAGAACTTTTTGGATGCACTATATCAGGTAGAACGGAATACCTCCTGCTGACAGAAGAGTTTGTGTAAATTTTCTTGAGCAGCCAAGCCTCTTCATCGGTCAATTGTGAAACTTCAATAAGTCTATTTGCAATTTCTTCCTGCGAAAGATGGTAGGGTGGAATAGCTTTTCCAATTGCCAAAATGTAAGGATTCAAAATCTGCCTAAGTTATTTATATTATTAAAAGTTCGACCCTATCCCAACATGTTCGATAAATCAAGTGAAAGCCTGTTTTATTTGCATATTTCTCTATGAATAAATCCAATGTTAAAATATTTTACCGGAATAGATAAAAAATAGGTAAGCCATGAATCTTAAGTTAAAGACATTCATATTTTTAAGTATTCCAATGCTCTTGACTTTTGATCTTGCTGCAGCTAGCTCAAGCGATAGTAATAGTTCCTCAAATCGATCAAATTCCACAAATGAATTAAGTGGTCAACAGGCATTTGAAAAGATTCATAAATTGTTTCCTACTTGTAGGCCTAAACATTGTCCAAAGGGTTGCATGGGACCCACTGGCGCGACAGGCCCGACGGGGCCTACAGGTTCAACGGGCTTAACAGGCTCAACGGGTTTTACTGGTCCAACTGGTCCGACAGGGCCTACAGGAGCTACTGGCCAGTTTTCACCTA
This sequence comes from Parachlamydiaceae bacterium, assembly GCA_039806825.1. GTDB lineage: Bacteria > Chlamydiota > Chlamydiia > Chlamydiales > Parachlamydiaceae > JBDHQB01. The sequence continues at coordinate 8,998 of JBDHQB010000041.1, forward strand.
TTTTTGCATCCTACTCGCTTCCATGGCCTCCAGGTGCTTATGATGTCAATACTGTAGGTGTTCCAGCTGGTCCAGGAGATCCACCTAATGGTCCATTGCCTTTTGTTGCTTCTGGATTAAATGCAAATGTCGGTGGAATTACTTTAGACGATACAACTCACATTTTCACAATTCCGCAAAATGGGTATTACGAAATTGATTACGGGTTCTCCTCGACGTGGGGTAGCGGGACGATTGTGGGATTGGCTACCTTTATAGGGACTCCACCTATTTTTAATGTAATCATTGATAACAGCTCCATTTCACAAGGTATCGGGGCTCAGTACCAAATGACATCTGGCAATATTATTATCCCTCTGACGCAAGGAACCCAAATTGCTCTTGTCAACACCAACAACGGCGGTCCTGGACCTGATGGGAATGTCCCTACAGATTTTACTGGCTTATTACCTTATCCTGCTTTAAATACACAAAAGCAATCTGCAGCCTATATCACATTTATTAAAGTGGGCGACCTTGTTCCTTAAATAATTGAGAGGAAATGAAGATGTCATTTTTGAAATTAAAAGTTTTGCTCCCAGCGCTATTTACGATAACACTATGCTTTAACTCAATAGAAGCAGTGTGGTCTCCTTCCACAGTCATTTCTCAGTTAGCTCAAGATTCAAGAATGCAACTCTCCGCAAGCGCTGAGGATACAACGGTTGTTGTATGGCTAACTTATGATAGTGGTACTAATAGTGATGCTATTTACTCCGCAACCTATAGTGGGGGAGTTTGGAGTTTACCTGTATTGGTCAGTTCCCTTGTTGAAAAAGTGTTCGATCCTGTGCTTGTTGTTGATTCTAATAATGTTTTTATTCTTATTTGGGGTGCACAAGTCATACCCTCAGGGTCTAAAATTTTGGCAGCACAAATGCCAATAGGAGGACCTTGGACAGCGCCTGCTACAATTTATACCGAAACAACTGAATCCATCATGTTTTCAACTATTCAAGCAACTACAAATGATGTGGGTGAAACTATTGTCACATGGATTACATTTGATGGGGGAAGTTCAAATTTCCTTGTGAACTCTTCTACGAATTCTCCGTCATAAAAGACTCTGGCAAAACTTTTTGATGCTTGTGTATAATAGTGCAGTATCAATTTGAAAGGGTGAGGTTGTTATGTCCATAGTGGAGCAAATTAATGAAGGGATTAAAGGAGCAATGCGTAATCGCGAGCAGCTTAGATTGGATACTCTGCGTATGCTTAAATCCAAAATTTTAGCTGTCAATGCACGCGGCGATCTTTCTGATGCTGAAGTAATCAAATTATTTAAGACATATAATGGGAACCTTCAAGAAGCTCTAGAGCAAGCTAGAGGACTCAATCGTCCTGATGTTGTGGAAAAGCTTGAAAGTGAAATCAAAATTGTCCAAGAGTTTTTACCTAAAGTTCCTTCTCCAGAAGAGACCAAAAAAATTGTGCAACAGGCAATAGAAGAATCTGGAGCAAAATCGAAAAAAGAATTCGGTTTAGTCATGAAAGCGATCATGAAGTTGAATAACACAGTCGATGGAAAGTTAGCTAAAGACATTGCAAACCAGCTTCTTCCCGATTAAAAATACATATGATTGCTCGCGCTCTGCGCCTTGGAGTGCTGCGCCCAATGGCTGTACCATGAGCAAAGGCTGTACTATGAGCACGGTATTCCAGTCGTAGAGCGCGAGCAACAATTTTCGACGTTCGCGCTGTGCCTTTCAGCTTTTTCCATAGCTATTTTAAAGCCTTAGATATATGAAAAACTTAATATTTATTTGGTTTTCATATGATAGTCCTAATCCTAAACAGTGGGTCAAGTAACTGTAAATTAGCACTCTTCGAATTGAGCAATCCTAAACTAACCCATCCTCAAGAGTCTCTATGGAATGCAACAATCGATTGGAAAAATCAAGGTCCATCCCAACGTAAGAATTCAGTTCTAAAAACATTACAAACGATGCCTGTGCCCTTTTCAGCAATAAATGCGGTAGGTCATAGAATCGTCCATGGGGGTAAAAACTTTCAAGGGCCCGTCGTCATCACATCAAAAGTTTTAAAAACATTGCAAGATACAATTCCTCTAGCTCCTTTACACAATCCTCAAAGTATCGAAGGGATCGAAATAATCAAAAAGCTCCTGCCCAACCTTCCTCAGATTGCCATGTTTGACACCTCCTTCCATAATACACTTTCAGATACAGCTTCCACCTACCCTGGTCCTTATGATTGGATTAAATTGGGAATAAAACGTTATGGATTCCACGGGATTAGCTATGAGTATTGTTCCGCCAAATGTTCAGCATTGCTTAAGAAAAAAAATCTCAAAATCGTTTGTTGCCACTTAGGAAATGGTGCCTCTATTGCTGCTATCGATAGCAACAAATCTGTTGATACAACGATGGGCTTTACACCTCTCGAAGGTCTAATGATGGGCACCCGATCAGGTTCCATTGATCCTGGCATCATTTTTTACTTAGAGCAAGACAAAAAGCAATCCGGCAAAAAACTCTTCGATATCTTAAACCATTCGTCAGGATTACTTGGGATCAGCGGAAAAACCAGTGACATGCGAGAGATAATTAAATTATGTTCGCAAGACAATTCTCGAGCCATCCTTAGCTTCGATATGTACGTCCATTCTTTAAGAAAGAACATTGGAGCAATGGTTGCTGTTCTCAATGGAGTCGACGCCCTTGTTTTTACAGCAGGCATTGGTGAAAATTCCCCATTGGTTAGGCAAAGGGCATGCGAAGGCTTAAAGCATTTAGGTATTATTCTAGATCAAAAAAGAAATCTGAAATGCAAAAGCGATGAACTGATTTCTTCTCCTAAGTCACCTGTAAAAATCTTAGTCATAAAAACTCAAGAAGACTGGTGTATAGCTTGCACTATCTCAAAAATGAGGTCCCATGGAACAATTTAAACTCTTGGACTCCACAATCAACAAAAATGAAGAAGCGTTAACAGAGGAGGAAGTCAGAAAGATTGATGCCTATTGGCGTGCTGCAAACTACCTTTCTGTTGGTCAAATTTTTCTTCTCAACAATCCACTTCTTAAAAAACCTCTTACCCTTTCAGATATTAAAAGGCGTTTGTTAGGTCATTGGGGGACCACTCCGGGATTAAACTTTATTTATGTTCACATGAACCGAATCATAAAAGCCCATAATTTAGACATGATCTTTTTGTGCGGCCCTGGCCATGGAGGCCCAGGAGTTGTAGCAAATGTTTACCTTGAAGGAACCTATTCTGAATATTATCCCAACATCTCACAAGATGAAGAAGGTTTGAAGAAATTATTTAAGCAATTTTCTTTCCCTGGAGGCATCCCAAGCCATGTTGCACCTGAGACCCCAGGCTCCATCAATGAAGGGGGAGAACTAGGATATTCCTTGGCTCATGCTTATGGTGCAGTTTTTGACAATCCTGATCTAATCGTTTGCTGTGTTGTTGGGGATGGCGAAGCTGAGACAGGACCTTTAGCCGGAAGTTGGCATTCAAATAAGTTCCTAAACCCCATTACTGATGGGGCTGTCCTTCCTATACTTCATTTAAATGGATATAAAATAGCGAATCCTACCGTCCTCGCAAGGATCGATCAGCAAGAATTGGAAGACCTCTTTAAAGGCTATGGATACCATCCCTATTTTGTTGCAGGAGATGATCCAGAAACAATGCATCAATTGATGGCCTCCACTTTGGACAAGGTCTTATCTGAAATCCAAGAAATTCAAGAAAATGCTAGGCGCCACAATGATCCAGGACGACCTCGCTGGCCTGTGATCATCCTTGAAACGCCAAAAGGGTGGACAGGACCAAAAAAGATCGATGGAAAACAAGTTGAAGGATCATGGAGATCTCATCAAGTTCCTTTCAACGATTTCAAAACCAACCCAGAACATATCAAATTACTCGAAGATTGGATGAAGAGCTATCGTCCTGAAGAGCTTTTCGATGAAAAAGGAGCTTTTAGAAAAGATCTTGCAGAGCTCGCTCCTGAAGGCAATTTCAGGATGGGAGCCAATCCTCATGCCAATGGAGGAATACTGCTACGCGATCTTCGGATGCCAGATTTTAGATCCTATGCTGTGCAAATTCCATCCCCAGGCACTATTCAAGAGGAATCGACACGCATTTTAGGAAAGTTTCTACGAGATGTCATGAGGCAAAATCTTGAAAGTCGAAATTTCCGCATCATGGGACCTGATGAGACGGCTTCAAACCGCCTTAGTGCTGTATTCGAAACCACCGGTAGAACCTTTAATGGCAAGATCTATCCTGATGACGATGAATATCTTTCTCCAGATGGAAGAGTGATGGAGGTTCTCAGTGAGCATCTGTGCCAAGGTTGGCTTGAGGGGTACTTATTGACCGGTCGTCATGGACTCTTTTCTTGCTATGAAGCTTTTATTCATATTGTGGACTCTATGTTCAATCAGCACGCAAAATGGTTGAAAAGCACACGACATATCCCATGGCGGCGTCCAATTGCCTCCTTGAATTACCTTTTAACCTCACATGTCTGGAGACAAGATCACAATGGATTTTCTCATCAAGATCCTGGCTTTATCGATCATGTTGCCAACAAAAAAGCCGAAGTAATCAGAGTCTATTTACCGCCTGATGCAAACACGTTGCTTTCTGTGGCGAATCACTGCTTAAAAAGTCGAAACTACGTCAATGTGATTGTGGCGGGGAAACAGCCTGCTTTGCAATATCTGACGATGGAGGAAGCGATTCTCCACAGTGCAAAAGGGATTGGCATTTGGGAATGGGCCAGCAATGATTTTGAGAATGAGCCCGATGTCATTATGGCTTGTGCTGGTGATGTTCCTACGATGGAATCATTAGCAGCGGTCGATTTGTTAAGAAAACATCTTCCAGAGATGAAAGTACGCTTTATCAATGTGATTGACCTAATGGTCCTTCAGCCTCAGAGTGAACATCCTCATGGGATATCGGACAAGGAATTCGATGAGCTATTTACCAAAGACAAGCCGATTATCTTTGCTTTTCATGGGTATCCGACGCTGATACACCGTTTAACCTATAAGCGGACGAATCACGACAATTTGCATGTCAGAGGGTATAAAGAGGAAGGGACGACAACTACTCCCTTTGACATGGTAGTCATGAACGATTTGGACAGGTACCATCTGTTTATTGATGCTGTGGAACGTGTTCCCAAGTTTGCCAAAAAAGCTGCCTATCTGCGAGAAATGGTAGAGAAAAAGCTTTTGGAACACAAAACCTACATCGAAGAATACGGCGACGATTTGCCTGAAATCCGCGACTGGAAATGGCCCTATAAATAATGGACAATGGACACAGTGGACGAAGTGGACACAATGGACGAAGTGGACAAAAACGGTTAGCCTTTCCGCAGGCGTTAAATAACAAACTTCGTAGTCTTTCCGCACGCGTTAATAACAAACTTCGTAGCCTTTCCGCAGGCGTGGAGTGCGGTAGCGGAGGCTCTGCGGAGCT
>JBDHQB010000042.1:0-14286 GCA_039806825.1 Parachlamydiaceae bacterium
GGTTCTAAGCACTACAAACCACCACCCATCTCTGTGCACCTCTGTGTCCTCTGTGCCTCTGTGTAAAAACTCCTCACAAACTTAACGCACTCACAAACCCCCTCCCTCTCTTTGCGCCTTTGCGTCTTTGCGTTAAAAATTCCACACAATTTAACTCACACACAAACTTTACTTAGAAAAATGACAGGCAGCAAACCTGCCAGGATATACTTCAGTGAATGGAGGCGCTTTAACCCTACAAATGTCTTTTGCAATAGGACAACGCGTGTGAAAGGGACAGCCAACTGGCGGATTAATAGGGCTCGGCATCTCCCCTTTTAGAATATACTTAGGTCTCGATCTCTCTAACTTTGGGTCGGGGATCGGTATTGCTGCACTCAAAGCTTTTGTATACGGATGTAAGGGATTTTTAAACAATTCACTTGCTGGTCCTAACTCCATCAACTTACCCAAATACATTACTCCTATTCGGTGTGCTATCGATTCCATCACCGCTAAATCATGGCTAATCCAGAGATAAGTTAATTCTTTCTTTTGCTGAAGGATATGCATGAGTTGAACGACTTGCTTTTGGATCGTCGCATCCAATGCTGAAATAGCTTCATCGCAAACTAAAAATTCAGGTTCAAGCGCTAACGCACGTGCAATCCCAATCCTTTGGCGCAGTCCTCCACTGAACTCATGCGGAAATCTATGCATACATTCAGGGTCGATATTGACCTGAATTAAAAGCTCTTCAATTTTAGCTAGACGTTCTTTTTTACTGCCAATCCCATGAATGACCAAAGGTTCTCCAATAATTTGCGCGATATTCATCATAGGATTTAAAGAACTGTAGGGATCTTGGAAGATAATTTGCATCTTCCTACGTAATTCTTGAGAAGGTTTTGGAAGCGGCTTGCCCTCAAAAAATATTTCTCCTGATGTAGACTGAATGAGCTGCAGCAAACATCTACCCACAGTAGATTTTCCGCTTCCACTTTCTCCAGCAAGCCCAAAAATTTCCCCCTTTTTTATATTCAAGGAAAGATGATTGACTGCGATTATTTTTTTATCTTTAGCCTTAAACTCCTTAACAAGGTCTCGGATTTCAATGTATCGGGTCATAGGAACCTCGTTGAGCTGTTCAAGAGTAGCTGTGTGTAAGGGGATTTTGCATGGTAAAAGAGTTGATCTACTCCAGCAGATTCCACAATTTTTCCGTTTTTCATCACCATGACTCGATCAGCGTAACCTGCAACAATTCCAAGATCGTGTGTGATCAGTAACATGGACATTTTAAGATCTTTTTGCAGCGAATGAAGCAGTTCCAAAATTTGACGTTGAATAGTCGCATCCAATGCTGTTGTGGGCTCATCTGCAATTAAAATCGACGGCTTTGAGGCAATTGCTATAGCAATCAAAACCCTTTGGCGCATTCCTCCACTCAATTCATGCGGATATTGATTAAATCGGTGCACAGGATCAGGAATTCCCACCTGTTCAAGTAAGGCTAGCACTTCCGATTTGTTTTTGTCCTTAAGGGCTTCTTGGATCTGTTTTCCAATTTTCATTGTAGGATTCAAAGAACTTAAAGGATCTTGAAAAATCATTCCTATTTTGCTTCCTCGAATTGAGTGAAGGGCGATTGAAGGATCTAAAAGATCTATATTTTCAAAGAATGCGCTTCCAGAAATTTTAGTACGTCCCATTAGCAATTTTAACAAACCTTGAGCAACAGTGCTTTTTCCTGAACCAGATTCACCTACAAGCGCTAAAGTTTCTCCGTGATATAGATCAAAACTTACATTATCAACGGCTTTGAAGTTTCCATAACTTATCTCAAGATCTTTTACCGATAATAAAGGTTGACCTTTCATCGTTCACCAAAGGCTTCGCGAAGTCCATCGCCCACAAGATTGAAGGAGAGCATGGTCAAACTAATAAATAAGGAGGGAAAAAAGAGCCTCCACGGATAGTATTTCATTGCGGATAGGCCTTCGTTAGCCATTGTTCCCCAGCTTGCTATGGGAGCTTGGATTCCGAGTCCGAGAAAGCTCAAGAACGCTTCAACAAAAATAGCTGCAGGGATTGTGAGTGTCAATGTCACAATGATGGGACCTAATGCATTTGGCAAAAGATGTCGGAATAGAATCCTTGTACGGCTAGCTCCCATTGCAAGGGCAGCAAGAATATACTCTTGCTTTTTTAACTGTAAAATTTGTCCACGTACAATTCTTGCCATTGTAATCCAGCCTGTCACAGTCATCGCGATGATGATTGTAATCAGTCCAGAGCCCATGATGACCATCAACAAGGTTACCATAAGAAGATAAGGTAAAGCATACAAAACATCTGCGATACGCATCATGAGGTCATCTATCCGTCCCCCACTATATGCTGCTATTCCTCCCCATATCATCCCGATGCAACAATCGATAAGCCCTGCAATAATGCCAATAAAGAGGGAAATGCGTGCTCCATAGGCCACACGGGTGAAGAGGTCTCTTCCAAGATCATCTGTACCAAACCAAAATTGCGTTGAGGGAGGCTGATTTTTCAACTCCAAATGAGTTTCAAAGTAAGTATAACCGCTTAAATAGGGAGCAATCGCTGCAAAAATTGCGAGTAAGCAAAGGAAAGTCAGCCCTAGCATAGGCACAGAATACTTTTTAAATTTTTTCCATGCCAAGAGGAGCGCTTTCATGCGAGGGCCTCTTTTGCTCTAGGGTCAAGCAAACTATGAATTATGTCGACCAAAAACATTGCTCCAAGAAGTATCAGACTGTAAAAGACAGTGACACCCATGATCACAGTATAGTCACGGTTGCTGATTGACGAAACAAACCATTGCCCTAAACCAGGGATGCTAAAGATTTTTTCAATAATGAAACTTCCGGTCAAAATATTTGCTGAAAGTTGTCCAAGGTAGCCAAGTAAAGGCAAAAGCGCATTTAAAAAAGCGTGTCTTGCAAGAACTCTTGATTCAGTCAATCCTTTAGCACGGGCGGTTTTGATGTAGTCTTGATGTAAAACTTTTAACATTGAAACCCTTGTCATCCTTGCTATAAAGGCCATGGGCATTGCTGCCAAAGAGACTGCTGGAAGAACAGTTTGCATGAAGGCCCCCCACCTAGCGATAGGAAACCAACCGAGTTGAAATCCTAGTGTGTACTGCAGGAGAGAAGCTAGAATAAAGCTAGGAATAGAGAGTCCTAGAGCCGCTAGAATCATTGCGGTGTTATCTTGCCAACGATGGTGGTAAATGGCCGCGAATGTTCCTAAAGTTATGCCAAAACTTATTGCCAAAAACAGCGCTTCCAATCCTAAAACGGCAGATACAGGAAAAGATTTGTTAATAATTTCATTGACCGTTTGTCCTTTATAAATAAACGACGGTCCAAAGTTCCATGTAGCGATTTGAGTTAAGTAATTCCAATATTGTTCATACCATGGATCATCGAGACCATAATGTTTACGGAGAGCATCATGAATCTCTTTTGGTAGAGCCTGTTCCTGCATAAAAGGATCGCCAGGCACCGCTTTCATGAGAACAAAAGTTAGAGTAACAATCACCCAAAACGTGACTAATAAAAACCCTAATTTTCGCAGATAGTATTTCATGGGTTGAATTTAGCATGCTTAAAGTCGAGGTATCCTAAGGGTGAGAAATAAACTCCTTCCAAGTTGGGAGATTTTAAATAGAGAAATGTGGAATAAAAAACAGGGATGACTGGCATTTCTTGCATTAGGATTTGTTCAGCCTGACTTAAAAGACCTTGTCTTTGTTCTTTATTACCTTCCCAACCCGATTTGTCTAAGAGTTGGGCATAATCGCTATTTTCCCATCCCGTTTGGTTTGTGCGATTGGATTTAGATTTAAAGATCTCCAAAAAGTTAATGGGGTCGCCATAATCTGCAAACCAAGAACCTAATGCAATCTGGTAATCTAATTTCCGAAGCTTATCAGCTACAAACTTGGATTCTCCAGTTTGCAGTTGTACTTGGATTCCAAAAGCATTATTCCACTGTTGTTGAACTGCCTGGGCAATTTTATGATTGCGCTCGTTTTGCCCATACATCAATGTGATCTCTGGAAGTTGGCTTGAAGTCATTCCCATCTCTTTTAGTCCAGTCTGGAAGTACTCTTTTGCTGATTTTAGATCATTGTCGCTAAAAAAGGCTGCATTTTCAATACCAATTGAAGGGGGTACAATGCCTGTTGCTGGTTGTTGATTTCCTTGTGTGACATGATCGATGATCGCTTTTCTGTTCAAAGCATAAGCGAAGGCTTTGCGCATATTTACGTTGTCAAAGGGTGGCTGTTGAGTGTTTAATCTAAACCAATAAGTCCCTGCGGCAGGCTGGCTGTTTAAAATTCCCTCTTTTTTCAAAGCTACAATGGCATCAGTTGGAATCGTATTCAATGGAGAACCAGTCCAATTGAGCTCATTGCTTTCAAACATATGCATGGAGGTATTTGCATCCATTTTCATGACAACGATCTTATTGAGGCTTACAGCTTTTTTGTCCCAGTAGTTTGGATTTTTTTCAGCGACAAACTCGTGATGCTGGGAAAGAGACTTTAATATAAAGGGGCCGTTTGAAACCCATTGGGTTGGATCGTTGGCAAAATTTTTATTTTCCCTCCAGGAAGAATGGACAGGCAAATAGAAGTAAGAAGAAACGAGTTCATCAAAAAAAGGAACTGGGTTTTCCAATTCAACGACTAATGTTCTTGGGTCTTTAGCAGTAATGCCCACTTCCTCCATGGCTAAAAGGCCTTCTTTGGCTTCTTTAGCGCCTTTGATCACATAAAGTTGATAGGCATTCGGAGAAGGAAATGAGGGTTCTAAAATACTTTTCCAGCTTTCCTCGAAATCATTTGCTGTCACAGGATCTCCATTAGACCATTGAGCTTCTCTAATTCGAAATGTGTAGCTCTTTAAGTCTGGCGAAATCTCTATAGATTCAGCCAACGCTAATTGAGGTTTTCCATCCTTACCTGTGTGCAACAGTCCTTCAAAAAACATGTTCGTTGCATTCACAGCAGAAAGGTTGCGTGCTTGTCTCGGATCAAACGTATCAATATCCTCTTCAGCACTGATTTTCAAGGTATTAATTCCATCATCTTTGGAATTTGAACAGGCTGTTAACAAGAGAAATGGGAATAGTAAAAGAAACCGTAGAAGCATATGAAAACCCTGTATTTAAAGATCATTAGTAAAACGATTTCAAAGCTTTGTGTCAAGAGTTTGAAAGTGATTTCATATTGATAAAGAAATCTTGAATCGTTTACTAATGAATTTTTATACACATATGCCCAAGGATGCTTATGCAAAACTCGAGAACCTTATTCTACGCCGGTGGTTTTTTAGCTTTGATTGCCGTGAGTGCTTATTTCGCTTTCAAAAAGGATCCTGAAAAAGCTGCAAAACATGCGCAAGATGATCAGGTTGCGGTAGTTGAAGAAAGAGGGATGATTGCTCATGGGGGAGGCCATCATGGTGGGCATCACGGTCATCATGGAGGACATCATGAGCATCACGGGCATCATGATCACCATGGACATCACGACCATCACGGTCACCATGATCATCACCACCATCATGGAAATTATGATCATCATTGGCACCATGATCATCATAACGAATGGTGGCATCACGACAGACATCCAGGTTGGAATCATCACCATTGGAGCCATTACAATACATGGCATCACCCTTGGCATGATTGGTACTGGTACAGTGGATTTACTGGTACGCCAGGTTATTTATATGATCCCAACTATTATTATATTTCAACTGGTGTTCCCAGTGTTGAGTATGAATATGATGAAACACCCGCTGGCTCTCAGAATGTTCAGGAGTTCAATACGATTTATCAAGAACAAGAGAAATCCGTGACTCCAAGTAGTCCAGAGTTCAACGATGAAAAATCATATGAAAATGTTGAAGAGGATCTAAGCGAAAATGATCCAAGCATGCCAGCAAGTTCAACCTCCGAAAACAAGAGTTCTGCCGATAATGATGACGACGATGATGACGACGACGACGATGATGACGACGACGACGATGACGACGACGATGATGCTGACAGCCAAGATTCTAACGCTGTTCAAAAGTCTTTGGATAGAACTAAATAGATCTCTCAAAATGTAGCGTAGACTTTGTCTACGTTACATTTCTAAAAAATTAATTATAAGTCACTTGTAGCATAATCCGCATCATTGAAGCAAAATATTTAAATAATGAATGGATTATAGCTTACAGCTCCAAATGTCATCATTCGCCAAAAATTGATATTCGTGTATAGTAGGCTTCTTAGAAATTAAGGAGTTAGCTTATGCGGACATTCATGAATATTTTTGGAAGATCGCCATTTGCTCCTCTCCAGACCCACATTGATCTAGTGGCCACTTGCGTACAGGCCCTCCCCCCATTATTTGAAGCACTTTATAATAATGATTATACTGCTGTCGAGAAAAAGGCTGAAGAGATTGCTATTACAGAACACCAAGCAGATATGACCAAGAATGATATTAGGAACAATCTGCCTAAAAGCTTATATCTCCCAATTGATAGAGGTCAACTCTTAGAAATCCTTGCCCTCCAAGACAACATTGCAGATAAAGCAGAAGATATTTCTGTTTTGACAACCTTAAAAAAAATCGAAATCTACCCCCCTTTAAAAGAAGATTTCGACAAATTTCTCAAAAAAAATTTAGAAACTTTTGAAGTCGCAAAAGCAATTATGCATGAGCTGCACCAGTTGCTTGAATCCTCTTTTGGAGGCAACGAAGCAGAGAAAGTTCGCTCCATGGTGGACGAGGTCGCCTATCATGAACATGAAGCTGATTTGATTCAGCGCACATTGCTAAAAAAACTTTATAGTATTGAAACTGAAATGCATTTCAGCACATTCTTGCTGTGGCAAAAAATTTTTCATGCAACCGGCGATATTTCCAACTTATCGGAGAAACTTGCTTATAGGGTTCGCATGACACTTGACTTAAGATAGGAGTAAATGTAAGTAATGCTGGCCGACCCAGTTTTAACGATCATCATCTTGCTTGCGGGGTTCTACTTAGCGTGGAATATTGGAGCAAACGATGTTGCCAACGCTATGGGAACATCTGTGGGCTCAGGTGCGCTAACACTTGGACGTGCCCTTCTTGTAGCGGCAGTTTTCGAATTTGCTGGAGCCTTCTTCTTTGGCTCACACGTTTCTGAAACAATGCAAAGCGGCATCATTAAAACGGAAATTTTTTCTTCGACTCCTATTGTGATAGTCTATGGTATGCTATCCGCTTTGATTGCCTCTGGAATATGGCTACAAGTAGCATCTTATTATGGCTGGCCAGTCTCTACGACACACTCAATCGTCGGTGCAATTGTAGGCTTTGGGCTTATCAACGGTGGCATAGAAGCAGTGCAATGGGATAATATGTCTTATATTGTTGCAAGCTGGGTGCTGTCCCCTGTTTTTGGTGGTCTGTTTGCCTATGGAATATTTACGATATTGCGAAAGCATATTTTCTTTAGCCCTAATCCCGTGGAAAATGCCAAGAAAGTTATGCCCTGGATTGTCTTCGTTGTGTTCACGATTTTAGGATTAATTTTATTGTATCATGGCTTAAGCAATCTTGAGATGGGCTTTAACTTTGCCCAATCGTTGTTGTTCGGACTTTTGATTGGGGCGATTTCAGCAGGAGCTTGCCATCTATTAGTACGAAGAATTCATGGTCCCGATACTGAAGCTCTTGAGAATAGAAAACCTCATCCTGAGATGGCTTTAGGCCTTGAAAAAACGAAAAAACATTTATTGAAACTGCATGAAGCTTCTACAGGAGAATTGCGTTTTCAGCTAAAATCCCTTCTTCAAGAGGTAGACAGCATTTCACATAAAGTTACTCATCCAGATAGTTACGAAGCTACAAAGAAGGAATTTGCAATTATTGAGAAAATGTTTGGCTATCTTCAAGTGATGAGTGCTTGTTTAATGGCATTTGCTCATGGTGCAAACGATGTCGCTAATGCAATCGGCCCCCTGTCAGCAGCTTTGACAGTGTTGAGCACAGGCTATTTGACGGAGCAAACAGCAGTCCCAACATGGTTATTGGCATTGGGTGGACTCGGAATTGTCATCGGATTGGCCACCTGGGGTTGGAGAGTAATTGAAACGATTGGAAAAAAGATAACAGAATTGACTCCCACACGCGGCTTTGCAGCCGAATTTGGAGCTGCTTTGACGATTTTGGTAGCCTCACGATTTGGTATGCCTATCTCGACAACACACACATTGGTTGGAGCTGTTTTGGGGGTAGGTTTAGCACGTGGTTTAGAAGCATTGAATTTAACAATGACCCGGGACATCATCGTTTCTTGGCTTGTGACCGTTCCTGCAGGAGCCTTGCTTTCTATCGGCATCTTTTACGGGATACAATATTTAGCTTTGTAGTCCAAGCTATGATTAACCATGGAGTGCACAGAGGACATGGAGCTGGGAGTCAGAAGTCGGAATTCAGAAGTCAGAAGTTGGAAGTTAGAAGTCAGAATATTACACGCCCTGACATTAGCATTACAGCACTAATACAGGAAAAAACTTCAAATATTCTTCTGAATTCTGGATTCTGTCTTCTGAATTCCTACTTCTGACTCCCATTTCCGTGTCCTCTATGCACTCTGTGGTTAAATCTTATTCGACACATTATCCTGTGGAGAGCTTTGGGTCCAGAGCGTCGCGGAGGGCATCGCCAACAAGGGCGATTGCAACGAGAAGGATGGTCAGCAATATTGCTGGAGGCCATAATAGATAGGATTCACCAGGAAAAGCAGAACGCCCTTCATCCATCAAAACTCCCCAAGAAGATGAGCCCTCTTCACCCAATCCTAAAAAGGAAAGTCCTGCCTCTGTTGTAATAGCACCCATCACAGCAAAAGGCATCAGTGTTAGTAAAGGTGGAATCGCATTTGGCAGCAAATGCAAAAATATAATTCTTTGATCGCTGAATCCCAATGCACGACAGGCTTCCACATAAGGAAGATTTCGTTGCTTGAAAAATTCTCCTCTCACATATCTGCTGAAGCTTGGCCATCCAAATAGTCCGATCACAGCAATCACTAGGAATACCGATTTTGTTTGTGTTACCGCAACAATCATCAATAGCATAAAAAAGACGGGCATAGACTCCCAAATTTCCAATAGACGAGAAACAACGATGTCAAACTTACCTCCATAATAACCCGCAAAGGCTCCAATAGGTATCCCAATCAAATAAGCGACGGCGACAGAAGCAAGTCCAACGACTAATGATATTCTTGTACCAAAAATCAATGCGGCAACTAGATCTTTTCTATTGATCCTTGTGAGCTCCATCCAATTTACGTAGGCGTTTAATGCTTGTTGACCTCCTGCATCATCTTCCCAATGGAAAGGTCGGATGAGGGGCATGAGTTCGAATTCGATTAAATTTTCCTGATCTTTTAACCATTGCTCTTTTTGATTTATTGTCAACAAACTTGTCTTGGCATTTACGTTATTGGGATCCTTTCCTAATTGAGCTTTGTATTCTTGGATTCGGTTCCTTTCTAATTCTTGTTCTTGAGTTAAAAGAGTGGGCGGGGCTTCAATCCTTGAGAGTTGCTCGGAGGTTACATCTTGCAAGGCAAGCTGTTCGACTTCCTTGTCAGAGGGAACTTTTTGAGATTTTCGCAAGAGCTCTGCTTTCTTTTCGCGCACAGCCTGATCTAACCAGCGTTGTTTCGCTTTTGCAGCAAAGCTTTCAAAATATGGTTTCAATCTCACTTGTTGATTTTGCAATTGTTGGTTACGCAAGATTGTATTCAATTTGGCGTAATCATTCATGTATTTGAGTTCGAAATTCCAATCCTGCTGTGATGGGGGTGTCGTCTTAAAAGCGACCTGTCGTTGTTGAGCAAGTATAGGATCAGATGCGGGATCTTTAACCGGAAAGGAATAAAGGATAAGTAAAAGTAAAAATTGCATCACCAAAACGCCGATGCAAAATAGTTTTCTTGTTTCAGGAAACCTTTTTAATAAAAACCATCCCATGAGAAACAAAGGAAAAGTGAAGATCATGATATTAAAAAAAAGATCGATCCCTTTGGTATAGAAGCCTGTATAGAATAGATAACGAAATAACGGAAAATACCATGCACCATCATATTTAATTGCAATTGGCTTGCTAGAAGCTAGGAAAGGGGCATAGATAGCCATAATAACAAAGGCCAAAACTACCCATAACGCAACTGTTCCTAAAGCATGCCGCTTAAAGGCTAGCCAAACTTTTTCCCAGTAGGTCAATTGCTGATGCGATAGGGGTCCTGTCATAATTTACTCCAATGTCACTCTAGGATCAAGCAAGGTGTAGGCGATATCAGCAATCAAATATCCTACGAGCGTAAGAAATGAACCTGCTAATGCAGAGAACATAACAACGTTGTAATCTCGATTTATAATCGCGTCATAGAAAAATTTTCCGAATCCATTGATTTGAAAGAGTGTTTCAACAATTAAAGAACCTCCTAAAACAATTCCTAAAGATCCTGCAATAGCAGTAACGATGGTGATTGAAGCATTTCTTCCCACATGACTCATCATAATCGTTCCTGGTGGAACTCCTTTTGCACGAGCTGTGCGGACATAGTCCATCCTTAGCACTTCTAATATCGCTGTTCTAGATAATCTGGATTGTGCTGCAAGGCTTCCATAAATAATTGCGATCATAGGTAAAATGAGATGTTGGATTGTGTCAAAAAACCTTTGATCCGATGTTAAATTTTCATACACCCTTTCAGGGCTTGTAAAGCCATTCGTTGGAATAGGGATATTTGTAAAAGGAAAATTATTGTTCAGAGCTACTTTTGCAATCAAGAAAGGTGCTACAACGAAAACGGGAATTGCATATAGGATTAGAAATAACAGATTTAATGAATAATCGGGCCAACGGTTCTGTGAATAGGCCATTATCAAACCAAAAATCTGGCACAAAAAGAAAGTAATGATAAGCGGTATGATCGATAGTGTCAGCGAATACTTAAATCTTCGAACAACTTCTCCCGTCACAGTTTTATTGGGATCATTGCGTAAAACTCCGAAGTCGAGCGATAAAACCCTGCCCATATATTTGACAAAGCGAGTTTCTCCAAAAAACATTTTTATTTTTTCCCAGGTGTCCGGTTGGAAATTTCTTTTTACAAAGTTCTGCTCATACCACTTGTTTAGGGTATCGAGTTTGGTTTTAACTTCTTCAGGACTATCTGTGGGTAGAACAACATTAGAATAAAGAAGTCGGTTATCCTGTGCAATTTCGCGATTGGTTGAACGCTGTTGTGGAGTTAAATTGGGATTAATAATTGCCTGCCTGGATCCTCCCCTTACAAAAGCGCGAACAGCTATTCTTAATTCTGCCGGATCAGTTTTAGGATCATTCATAATAGTAAGTAAATGAGACATGACAAAGCGGGCTTGGTCACCAAAGGCAATTCTCTTTTGGTCATAATCTTTAAAGCTCATTTCCTCTGTATCTTCAGTAGAATATTTCTTATTAACAAGCTGCCAGATGGTTGTTTTTACCTCCTGAAGAGAGATCCACGGCCAAGTGTTAAATAAAATTGGAAGGGTTAGGCCATAGAATTCCCGAAATTGAAGATAACGGTCATCGCTTGAAGCTCCAGCAGATCTTGCTTCATCACGGGTGGCCTGTCCCCCTTGGGAAACATCGGTTACACTTGTGGGATCACCAGGGGCAAGGTTTATAATGACAAAATTGACAAGGACGATTGCGAAGAGGGTTATGGGAAGGAGAATGAGGCGTCTTAAAAAATAATTCCACATTAGAAGGGCTTAACCTTTGTTCATAAACCTCTGCAGTTTAAAAAAATTCTTATCTTTTGGCAACTCTATTTCACCTGAATTACCTTATAGAAAATTAATACAAATAATGTTATTTTTTATTACTAAAATTAATAGGCATATGGAATTTATTCAGCAACATTATATACCAGGTGAAACAATAGCGGCTGTAGCAACCCCTACTGGAGAGGGTGGTGTCGCAATCATCCGAATTTCAGGAAACCATGCTATTGCAATTGCATCAAAAGTTTTTAGTGGCCCTGTCGCTTCCTACAAAACACATACCGCCCATTATGGCCATATTGTTCAAGATGGATCAAAGATCGATGACGTTTTGTTAATCCCAATGCTGGGGAAAAAGTCTTATACAGGTGAAGATACAGTAGAAATATGTTGTCATGGTGGAAGCTTAATTACCCGACAAGTGCTAGATGTTGTTTTAAAAGCTGGTGCAAGAGCTGCACGACCTGGTGAATTCACATTTAAAGCCTACATGAATGGAAAGATCGATCTTTCTCAAGCTGAAGCTGTACAAGAATTAATTCACGCTAGAAATGAAAAGGCATTGGAAGCAGCGAAGCATCATCTGGATGGAGGACTATCAAAGAAAATTTCTACATTCCAAGAAAGGCTGACACTCATTGCCGCTATATTGGAAGCATGGGTCGATTTTCCTGATGAAGGCTTAGAATTTGCGAGCATGGAAGATACTTGTAGGGATTTGGAAAATATCTGCAAGGATATGGAGCGATTGGCTAAGACATTTCATAATGGAAAGATTATCCATGATGGAATTGGCCTTTGCTTGATAGGCTGTCCCAATGTTGGAAAATCCTCTTTGATGAATGCTCTCCTTGAGAAAGAACGAGCGATCGTTTCGCCCTTTCCCGGGACTACCAGAGATATTGTCGAGGATCATTTACGTTTGAACGGCTTAAATTTTAGATTAATCGATACAGCCGGTATCCGTGAAACAGCAGAAATTATTGAAGCAGAAGGAGTGCGACGCTCTAAAGAAGCCTTAGAATCAGCAGACCTAGTCTTATTTTTATTAGATGCTTCAGAAGGTTTGCGTAAAGAAGATGAAGAACTTCTCAAATTGGTGGAATCGAAAAAAACAATTTTAATTTGGAATAAGATCGATAAGGCCTTAGCAGATTTGCCAAAGATTTCTTTTGACCATGTAGTTAAAATTTCCGCCAAAGAAAAAATTGGGTTGGACAAACTGCATAAAGAGATTGATAAAGTCATTTGGACAGAAGGTCCTCCGTCCAAAGAGGAGATTCTTATCACAGCTACAAGGCATCATCAATCTTTGTTAGCTGCGGTTGAATCGACGCGAAAAGTGATACAAGGATTACAAGAAGGTGTATCGCCCGAATTCTTGTCATCTGATATGAGGTATAGCTTAAACGAACTTGGGAAAATTATTGGAACAAATGTTGGAGAGGATATACTGAGTGCTATATTCTCAACATTTTGCGTCGGTAAATAGATGAATCTAAAAGGGCGTGCCAAGTTTATTTCGAAAAAGCTTGAGGAGCTGTACCCGGCTCCTGCAATTCCATTACAACATCGCAGTCCTTATACGTTGTTGATTGCGGTATTGTTGTCTGCACAATGTACCGATGCAAGAGTCAATCTGGTGACTCCAGAGCTTTTTAAGAAAGCAAATACTCCTCAGAAAATGGCGAAACTGAGTGTTGAAGAAATTGAGGAGATTGTTAGAAGTTGTGGATTGTATGCTCAGAAGTCAAAAGCGATTAAAGGATTATCTGAAATTTTGATCGAAAAATATAAAGGAAAGGTTCCTGAAACATTTGAGGAGCTTGAAGAGTTGCCTGGAGTTGGGCATAAGACAGCATCAGTTGTAATGGCGCAGGCTTTTCACAAGCCTGCATTTCCTGTGGATACGCACATTGCAAGGTGTGCTGTAAGATGGGGTTTGAGCAAAGGGAAAAGTGTTGAGGCTATTGAAAGGGATTTGAAGAAACTTTTTCCTGAAAAAGATTGGATTAAGCTGCATTTAAGAATTATCTACTTTGCAAGAGAATACTGTCCTGCCAAAAATCATGACCCAAGTAAATGCCCTATCTGCAGCAAAATTTAGAGGTGGGTAGTGGTTTGTGTGGAATTTTTACACAGAGGCACAGAGGACACAGAGGTGCACAGAGATGGGCGGTGGTTTGTATGTGAGTTAAATTGTATGGAATTTTAACGCAAAGACGCAAAGGCGCAAAGAGTAGTTTAAGGTTTTGGTGTACCTTAAGTTTGTGAGGAGTTTTTACACAGAGGCACAGAGGACACAGAGGTGCACAGAGATGGGCGGTGGTTTGTATGTGAGTAAAGTTTGTGTGGAGTTTTTACGCAGAGGCGCGGAGGCGCAGAGGTTCGCAGAGGTGTAGGTAGTGGTTTGTAGTGCTTAGAACT
>JBDHQB010000043.1:0-13706 GCA_039806825.1 Parachlamydiaceae bacterium
TTGTACAACTTATTAAGGAGAATCGTTCTTTTACTCAAGATCATAACTCTAGCATAGCAACTCCACGCCTGCGGAAAAGCTCCGCACCTTGCTTTTTAACGTCCGCTATGTCCGCTTCGTCCGCTCCATTCTGACTTCTGTATTCCTGACTTCTGTCTTCTGACTTCTGTCTTCTGACTTCTGAATTCCGTATTCTGACTTCTGACTTCTGACTTCCGACTTCTGTGTTCTGTCTTCCTTTTCCTATCCTACCTATCCTTATTAAATTCTTAATTTTACTTAAAAATTTCGTTCAGGAAGGTTTCATCGAAGATTTTGGCAAACTCTGGATGAGCCTCATCTTGCCAGGGCAATAGCTCAACGCCATTTCTAATTACAGCAAAAGGGATCTGCTTTTTCCCTTCGCCCTTTGTTAAAATTTCAAACTGAACAATCTGCTTCGTTCCTGGATCTTCAAGATTGAAAGTGTAGCTTCCATCACTTTTTTCAGATTTATACCGTTCTATCCTTTTAGGATCTTCTACGATCAACTTTTCATTATTTTGAAAATACACTTCAAACAAGGTTAGAATATTTTCTTGGAAATCCTTTCTTTGTTGTTTGGTCAGACTGGGTACAAGAAACTCCTCTGTTGTTGTATGCTTTTTTAAAGCATTTTTTACAGAATCGACATACGGTTTGAATCTTTCAAAAGTGCTATACAGATACTTTTCCACTAGTTCCATCGCTGCAGGATGGTAACAGATCGAATTCTCTTGATTTTCAAACCACCCCATAAATGGATGTTGATTGTTTTCTTTATCCCTTATCCATTTATCCATTTCGATCCTAGCTGGGTCCTCTTTTGATAAAAGCTGAATTCTACAAATCAGATCAAATGCTACCGGATATGTTGTAAGGGATTTTATAAAGAGGTCCATTAAACTTTCCCCAGGTTGGATCTCCTTCACAAATTTCCAATAGGGCTGTAGCTCGGGATCACTGGAGTACAAGGTTTTTAATTCGTCAATTTTCTTAGGATTAAAAATATCGTGCAGATCTTCTTTAGAAGGATTGATTCCGCAACTTTGTACATTGAGTTGCCTGCTGATATTGTGGTAATAGATAGGCAAGAAGGGAAGGGGAATGTGAAATGATTTTAGCTTTTCGTAGTCTTCAGTAAAGATAGTGTTGGGTTTATTAAAGATGGCTTTCAGTTCTTCGTCGAGAGCGTTTGTCATGGATCACCCTTTTAACAACTATTTTTCTGCGACTAGTATATGGGCAACGCCTCCCATTAGAGGTTGTCGCCATGTTTTTTTAAATCCTGACAGCTTTAAAACATGTTCCAATTCATCTGGCTTAATAAATAGATGAACGCTGCTTGCTAAATAGCGGTAGGCATCTCCATTAGAGGTTAGTAAGTCTCCTAAAACTGGCATCACTTTGCGTGTATAAAAGGTGTGTGCAAAGCGCAAGAATGGGTTTTTGGGTTCTGTCAGTTCCAAAATTCCAAAACGGCCTCCAGGCCTTAAAACTCTAAAAACCTCGTGAGCACATAATCTGGGTTCTTTTACATTGCGAATCCCATAGGCAATCGTGGCAAAATCAACGCTTTGGTCTGGTAAAGGAATAAACTGAGCATCTGCCTGAAGATAATCAATAGAATGGTTTTTTAAATTCAAATTCTCGGCCTTTTTCTTGGCCACATCAAGCATTTCTTGGCAGAAATCAAGAAGTATTGCCTTTTTGGGGTGAGCTTGTTTCTGTAGCCAAGAAAAGCCTACTTCGCCGGTTCCTGCGCAGAGATCCAAAAGTGAGTTAAATTGTGTCTCTTTTGGGGCTACTGCATCTATAAGCTGTTTATTCCATCTTTGATGTAATCTAAGAGAGATGACCTGATTAGTCTTATCATAGTTATTAGCTATTGTGCTGAACATTGCTCGAATAGTTTCAGGCTTTTGTTGGGTATATTTTGAAGCTTCAGACGTCTCTTTTGGAATTTTTGTCATCTTTACTATCCTGGTCGCAGAGGCTGCAGTGCGATGAAGTCCCACAGCCAGATTGTTCTTCCCGTTTCTTATTTGGATCGCGTCCGCAAGCCCCTAAATGTAATTTAGAGCGTCCTGTAATCAGCTTCCCTATTCCGAGGAAAGCGACTGCAGCAATCACAATGACAAAAGCTAGTGATATGGTCAAGATCAATGTAGACATGGTGTCTCCTTTTAGATGACCTATAAGTATTATAACTGACATGTTTAATTTCAACAAACTCACGTTTTTTGTTTATTGATACGTAAATCCATCTCGCTATAGAGATTGTTGAACCCTTCATATACCCCAGCCTTTTTGCAAGATAGGAGTGTAATCTTACAAATGTATTGCATCTCTATAGACTGAAGATCTTTATTGAACAGCCATTTATTTACTTGCATGACCCTTTTTAATTTCCCCTGTGCAGAGAGTGCGAATGGAAAATCTGTAAGCCACAGCATGAGTTTGTCGTGCATTCGTTTAATATCTGGAATTTTAAGACCTTTTGTTAGAATGTCAAAAGCCTTCAGATAATCTTCAACCCTTCCTTCATAATCTTCATCGTAGTCGGGATAAATGCTTTTGAACCCTTGAAACCAATCAATTTCGCTAACAAACCAATTTCTTCTCTGAACTTCACTCTTTTTATTATCTCCAATAAAATCTAAGAAGCGATTTGCCAAAAATGTAAATAGCATTGTCTTTGCAGCTTTGGGGTCTGTTTCAGCAGAAATTTTGGAAAGAATAAGCGTCTTATTTTTACCTAAAATAAAGATAGATTCCAAAGGAATGATTCCAAAAAGGCTTGGGGAGACAAAGTCAGCCTTCTTAATAAAATCAAAGAAGAGTTCTAAAGAGTGGATCAGATTAGGAAGCTTGGTAAAAGCTCCTTCTTTAATAACCTGATAAACCATTGCTGCATGGTAAATCAGATCAAAAGAATTTGTATCCTCTTCATTAAGCTTCGACACAATCTCTTCCAATGCAAGTTCAAATTCGGAATCAGTAATCACAGCATCTGTTGTAACACCTGGACAGAGTAATTTTATATAGTGGTCCACATACTCAGTGGATTCTTTATATTCAGGATCTAACTTATCTAAACTGTCAAAAAAACCACGACATATTGTTGTAATGTGAGCTTTAAAGAGTTCGTTTTCTGCCGGCGCTACAGTTTCTAAAAAAGCTGCCAAGGTGCTTATTAAACGAGGAAACAATTTTGGATCATATTTGCAAATAGATAAAAGTTCTTGTAAGCAGTTTGCAGCAAAATCATAGATGAAACTATTTTTACAGGGGCCTTTATCTTTTTTAGTTTCTGAAATCCCAGCAATAAAATCTGCTAAAAATGTTACATAAATTACTTTTAACTCTTTCTGTAAGTCTTGTGGATTAGATGCAAATTTGAGCTGAGTAGGAAAAACGCTTGCAGTTTTATAAAAGTTTTTACCTGGACTTCTATTATCTATGGAAACAGTTGTAAGAAAGCACTCATTCCACAACTTAATTATTAATTCGATTTGATCTGCGTAGATAAGTTGAATAAAACTTTTAATTAATTTTTCAGGTTGAATTTCAAAGCGAACTTTTAGTTTCCTTTTTATAATTTCTTTCCAAGCTGAATGTATAAATGTTGAATTTAAATAGTCTCGAGAAAGTGGATCATCATAAAAATTATTGAAAATGGCAGAAGTGAAAGTTTCCCAAGTTGAAAGAAGATCATTACTTTTACGTTCGAATAGACAAAGGATGTCCAGGATTTCTTTCAAAATTGTAGGAGTACAGTTAGAATCTTCCAAAAGCGTTCGCAAAATGTATTTTACAAAGATTTTGCTTTCTTTGGGTAAAGGAATAGTTCTTCTAACTATTTTATCTTTAGTATTTTTCTTACTTTTTACAGGAGGAATGGTGTGTAAATAGAGTTTTAGCCATTCAAAGGCTTCTAAAACAGCTTCTTTGCTTGAAATGTGACATAGGCTAGTCATCCAGGTATAAAAAAGAATGTTTTTATATAAGTATCGTAGCAATGGAGAGGAGAGATTTGTGGAGGTTCTACATCTTCTAGAAAGATCTATAAGATCTACGGCAACAGGTGTTTCTAAAACTTTTTCACTATTAGAATTTAACTTTTCGAAATTGACCAGTAAAACTTCTTTGAAGATCTCAAAGTCAATCTCATCTGAAAGTTCTTCTTCGATCTTTAAAATAACTTTTAGAGCGTTAAAAGTATAATGGGGATTTCTTGAATACAATACATATCTTAAGTTCATCCTTTGTACTAATTTACGAACTTCAGAATTTTCACCATTCAATGAAGTAATATATAGCATCAAGTTTCCAATTAAGGCATTGTCTTCGTCTGATGCATTCGTCGGGTCATTCAGAACTGTATGGCAATCTTTTATCCAATGAACAACGCACTCATTGATCTCTTTTAATGTTAAATTGCCCTCGAAAATTTTCTTAAAATTATCAAGATACTGAATTAATGAAATAATCTGATGTGATTTTTCTTTGCCAAGCATTGACAGAAATTTGATACAACATTTCGCTGCAATTTTTGGTTCTAGACTTCCATAATTTTCCGACTCAATTTCTAATGTCCAAAAGTGTTGTAAATGATGAAAATTCTTGGAAGTGACATGTTCAAATAAAGTTGCAAGAAGCTCTTTCTTCAGAATAGGAAAATAGTCCATCAATTTATAGAGAAATAACCAATGCTTTTGTACATCATTTTTGTTCAGTTGCCTTATAATGGAAATAATGCAGCTAGAATATTCCTCAGATCGATTTTGATACAATTTTCTTTCAATGACAATACTGAGAAGATCAAAAAAACTTTCAATTTTTTTTATGCTTCTAAGCTTTTCCAATATTTTGGTAGATATATGATTAAAGTGATTTTGAAAGCTGAATGCAATGACCCCGGTTAAGAGAGATGACAATTTGCCATATTGCTTATCTTCAAGAAGCCGATCGCAAAAATTGAGTAAGTCTTTAGCTACCTTGACTTCCTCCTTGTTCTGAAGATTCTCTAAAAAAAGATGGATGTCACTTTCAGATATTTTCCTAGCATCAGTAGATTGCAATTGAGATAAATAGCGATATTCACCAATTTCAGGACATTCATGAAAGTGATATGAGCTTGTATCAATGGATTTGATGATTTCGCTAATTGAGCTCTCTTTTTTCTCCGCTTTCAAATGTTTTACAAGCGAACTGATAAATTTCGAAAAATCTGCAAAGCAATTTCTAACAGGATTGTTTCTATCGTTCAAAATTGCCGTAGTCAACTCTACGATTTTTTGCAGATCGATAGAGCTTCCTAAGATTTGTTCCAATGAATGTGAAAATAAAAGAGACAATGAACTTTGATAAGACTGAAAATAGATATATGAATTTGACCCTTTAAAAAGTTTGGCACATTCCATTGTAAAGTCAAATAGGATTGAAGTTCTTTCCTTGTGAGTTTCTAAATCCCATTTTAAACTTTCATGAAATTGATATAAGTACCCTTGAAGTAGACATAGAGTGATTAAAGGTTTAGCAGTGTTTAGCTTCTCCTTAATTTTTGAAAATGTTTTTAAAACTTCCATTACATTGTTAATTGAAAGCTTTTTGGTTTTCAAATATTGGAGACCCTCTGAAAGTTTTTCAACTTGCCCTTTTTTTGCAACTTCATCGCAAAACTCAAGAGTTTCTGAGTCCTTCAAAATAGGCCAAAAATTTTGTTTCGATTTATTAAGAATTAAATTTAATGAAGTCTTCTTATCAAAATTGTCGATTACATCTCGAGCTTCTTTTGGCATATTAGAAGCTAAATAATAATCCATTAGCCATGTAACTATATCGGGAAAAAGATTACTTAACTCTCTTTCAAATAATGAAGAGTTGCTATGAATAAGCTGTGACAGTTTTAAAAATGCCTTGTTGACAATGTCCAGGGAGACTTCACTTGATTGAGATAAAAATGATGCCTGCATAATTTTAAATGCGCATACAACATCATGACGAAGTGAAGCTATGAACATTTTTGTAGAAAAAGTATGATCTTTCCACCCTTGAAACGTCATCCATAAATTATAAGCAATTACGGTATAATCTGAGCTTTCTATGAGAGACAATGCCCATGCTTTTGCATCAAGATTTTCTGTAAATTTGTCTAAAGCTTTAGTAATAAAAGGGTCTTGAATCCTTTGCTTTAGAATGGAAATAAGTGGAAATCGAATGCTTACTGGACAGGAGTGATACATTTCGGGAAATAGGACTAACAATTGATTTAGAAATTTTTCTGGTTCAGTCAAACAAAGACAATAGGCTGGAAATCTAAAAATAGGATGATCCAGCCAAATTTGCATTTGATCATAACTAATATTTTCTACGTTCAGACCTTCACCGCTAAGATTCGAGGAAAATAATCTATTAAGAAAGTGTCTTGTCAATTTTTCATTGGAAGAAGATGAAAGCTTTTCGAAAGCCTGCGGGTCATGTTCTAATCTAAGAACAAAAGGTAATGTTGCATCCCTTTGCTTAAAAGATATCCATTTTTCATTCCTTTTCAATTGCCCAATTGGAATGACTTGTAAGCAAGTTGAAAGGAGATCAAATTCATTTGGATAGTTGAATAACAAATCGCACACAGCATCCAATAAAGCATTCTGAATCGACGCCTTAAAATTGCCTTTAAGTTCTTTGATGATGGCTGGTATTAAAAAATCAGCTTTATTGGCTTTAAAAAAGCGAAACATTGTGAATAATACACAAAGTGCTTCCTCTGGACGTTCATTTAAATCGTTTCTACAAAAGCGACTAACAACATTTTGCCCATTTTTCGTTAGCCCATTGACGTAGATGACTTTCACATGTTTTGCGCAAGCTTTTATAAATTTCTCATCTATTAACACATGATTTCCAAGTGCAATGTATCTACATGCTCTTGGAAAAGTAAATTCCGTAGGTTCTTGGTCAATGCTTGCAATCTTTACTTTACGGTGTAAAAGAGATTCTACGCCTCTATGATCACTAGGAATGAGTCGCATTCCTCTTGTCCCTTTTTTGATGGTAGGATCAAAAGGTATCACTAATTTATCGGGGGATAACAGATAGTCGGTCTTTTCTGATAACACCAGTTCGAAAGATCCAAAGGAAATAATTGTTCCAAAGGAGTTGTCTGAAAACTTTTTTAGACAGTTTCTTTGAATGATCGATTTTGCAATCAATTGGAGGTGCATATCGATTTGCTCTTGTGAAGCTTTTTCAGTCACTGCGTTTTGATAAACAGCTATCTCATTTTTAATACCGACAAGAAATTTGTCTTTTGGATTATCAGGCATAGACAAAAGTTTTGAGATTTCACCTATTAGATAGGGCAGATTTTGACTGACAAGACGTCTTCCCAACTCCTCTAAGAATCTTTTAATTAGCTCACTGCGAGTTTTAAGGCTATCAGCTTTACATATCATGTGTAGATCAAGGTCTTTCGGTTCTCTTTTTGGAAAGTAACTTATCTCCATTTTCTTTTGGAGAATTGGGTACAATGCTTGCTCAACCCACTCAGGGTCGCTTTCAATAACTTTTATTACAGAACTACCTGCCAATTGAAGATGATTTAAAATTTTAGAAGGGATAAACACTGGATCATTGAAAATAAAATTGAGCAATTCACGAGCATTGAGATCCTTAAGAACAACTGTTCCATTATGATCCATTAAATCAAATGAAGCTTCGATTAAGTCAACTAGGGTGTCAACTTGAACTTGAGAACATGGTGGCAACTCGCAATAAGAAGTCAGATTTTCATCTTTCAAGATTCCTTGATTGACTAAACTTTCATATACTTCAGGTTCAAAAAACGAGACTTTGGGAGGGAGAGAACTAAACTGTGGAGTGATCTCGGAGTCACTAGATTTAGGAGAAATAGGAGGAGAATTTGCTTCGGGATTTAATGTTTGTGCATCGCTAGAAAAAAATGGCTGGACCGTCATTGATGTCTTAACTCTTTGATTTGACCTAAAAATAATACCATATCAAATGAGGCACCTACAAGAGGTGCATCATTTCGTTTATTTATGAAAATAGGATACAGTGATTGACGGAAAATAGAACAAGAGGATGACGAGTGTCTTGCTAGAAGAATTCTTTTTTGTTTTAGACAATTTTTGTTTTAGACTATTTATGACAAGAGACAGCGGAGAACCCGCCGTCTCGTTAGATCAAGCAACTAAATGTAGTTGTTTAAATATCTAAATAATTTTTGTTTAAAAATATTCTCTAATAATTTTATCTATCTCGAAATGATCCTTATCAGTGAAATTTACATCAATGATTCGATTAAGCCATATATTATTATCAAAAGATGAGTCTTTAAGCCATATATTATTATCAAAAGATGAGTCTGAAGAGTCTTCCATATCTTTATAGTTATTCCGATAATCTTTAAAGACAATTTTAACAATGTTTTTATCAAATTCCTTTAGCGCATTTTTTTGTTCTGTTGGGCTCATTTCTAGAAACTTTTTAAAGTCTAATAAGATTTTGTTAGCAAGTTCGTCTCCTGCAGCAGCAACACGGTCATTTAAATTTTGTGGACTATGATCGTTGTTAACAGCTGGAAGCGCAGCAGCAACCACTGCGGCCGGGACTTGATTTTCTTGTCTAGGTTCGGAAACGCAGCCAAGTTTACGGCCTATTGATTTAAGGCCATTTTTGATACCGCGACCCATTGCGCCGAAACAGCTAGGTTGAGCTTCGTTGTTAATTGGGTTTACCATTTTTATTCTCCATTTTTTTTGACTATTATTTAATTATTATTAGCAACTGCTCATAAACTTGATGTAAGTTGCTGATTTAAATTAAGTTTATCATATATGTTATTTAAATAGCAAGCACTAAATTTACAAAATTATTTGCAACTAAAAGCGAGCTAACAAATAACAATTGATTTACATAGTTTTCCATCTATGCTGATTGCGATATGTTGCATACCCCGCATGGTATCGAAGAGTAATCAAGAATCGAAGGTGGAATACAAGGAGGATCTGAGGCGACGGCTAATGCACGTTTAGGTTGACCTGGCTTACCAATCCTCCTAACTTTTTTGATTACCTGTCTAGCCAACCGAGAAATGTTTAATGAGCGCGTTCGCAACGTAAGCGTTGCCGTGGTTATTGCTGAGAATGTGCTACGCACAGGTAGCCTCTGCAAACTTTCTACATACACCCACAGGGAAAACAAGATTGTTTTTCTTTGACCATTGTGCGGACCAATTCGTTTGTGCCAATCAGGCTTACGGTTTTGGCCCTCCAGCTTGCTGGGTTTAATGTCAGGTTTGGGCTTCTGTCCTTTGAGACGGGCTATTTCATTCCTGAGCTGTTGGATCAACTCCTTTTGCATTGCCAATGTATTAGCCATTTCGTCGATGACTTGACGAAGTTGAAGTCTTTCATCGGAAAGCTGTTGAATAAGATCTTCGGCACTTATCTTAGCAATCGGAATCTGAATAAATTTTGAAGAATTTTCGTTGTCAATCTGTATCACAGTGTTAGCGCTCTAGGACAATATAGCAGATGTTTTAAAGTGATTAAACAAAAATTTACGAGGCTCTAACTTTTTTGAGGATTAGCCAAATGAATTTTTTACACAAGGACGCTTACCTCAACTTTATGAGCATTTGCTTATTATTCTACTAATTATAAATTAAAATAATAATAATTGTCAATTAATTAATATAGAGACATAGCGGACGAAGCAGACATAGCGGACAAAGCGGACAAAGCAGACGAAGCGGACATAGCAGGCGGTAGCTTCGCATGCGCTACGCTACCGGCACTCCACGCCTGCGGAAATGCCGCGCACCTGTTTTTATAAACGTCCGCTTTGTCCGCTGCGTCCGCTTCGTCCGCTGTTTTTAAAGCTCGTAGTCGTCTTCGTCGTCGAAGTCTTCTTCGTCCTCTTCTTCGACCAGAACGGGCTTCGCAGGCTTGCCTGTGCTCTTGATGCTGGATTTCAATACTGTCTTGCCAGGGATATGCTCAATCCAAATAGGGGAGCTCCAAGCCATATGACCATCTGCCTGAGTCACCCTCAGATAGTAGTATACAAATGGAGCTTTCTTGTCCTTATTATCGATGACAGCTTTCGCTAAAGGCTGAAGGTCATCGTAGGTAAATTCCATCGAATAACCTTTGGGATTGAATGTCGTCAAAACCTTGCCATTTCTAATAATCTCAACTTTTGTCAAATCGGTCGTTCCAGCAACATAACCGGAAATATGCCTGTTAAAGATTAATCCAGGTTTGTCGGCTGTATTAGTCTCTTTCCCCATAGCAACACCAGAAATCTCCAGGCCTAAAATTATTCTTTCTCCAGTTGTCGCATAGCAAGACCTGTTATACAAAGCATCTATCAAAGCTTGGCGGTTATGTTCTTGAGAAATAATCGCAGTCATCCCTGGAGCATATTGATTCTGCCCTCCTTCATAGAAGTCAGAATAGAGACTTCTGTCATCAAGTCCTCCAGCCACAAATCCGAACCGATGACCTCTTAAGAGTGCTTTTTGGATCGACCCCTCAGGTGTTTCTTGGACTCCCGCTTTAGTTGAAGATGAAATTGGAAGAGGGTTGCCCTCCTTTTTACTCATTTCAGAGCATCCCCAAGAGTTATAAATTTCAACAACGCGTTCCACTTCAGGATCAAATTCGTCGAAATTGAACTCATATCCTTTACCCATTGTAAAAGTAGGGATAGAAATGATTTCTTTTGGAGCAAAAGTTTTATACAGCTTTTTCAGCGTATTGTTTTTGCTGTCTTTCTTACGTGGAAGAGGGCGATTGTCTTTTGAATAAAGAATGTGGCGAACGCCTTCGCTGCCTGGCGTTCCAACCCATTGAAATCCGAGGAATGTTACAAAACGGTCATCTTCATTGAGATCGGCAACGTTTTGGTTTAAAAGCTTCCAGGTTTCATTAGGTGTTTCTTCAACATTTTCAAAAGCTGATGTTCCGACGTAGTTGTAGGCTTTATCATCTCTGAAATGACGCAAATAGGATTCAATGCTTTCTGTGGAGTCATATCTTTCTGATTCACCATGTAGCATACCCCAGTAGAGATGCTTGGAATTATTGGCGAAACATTTGATCGGACATGAACGGAATTTCTCTTTTGTAGCTGTATTGAGAAGCTGGATGGTGTAGATTCCTTGCTCATTGAAATAAAGGTTCGGGAGAGCAATGAAGCCTGTTTCAGGAACAAACAATTTCCAGTTTAAATTTTCCCTCAAGTGCTCATAGGAAAGTTCGATCAGCGTATTTTCTGGAGCCAAACTTGTGAGATTTCCAAATTCATCTTCGAAGCGGAGGATAATATCAAACCTTTTATTCTTCACGACGAAGGAGGGAGCTAAGATCCTGATGGTTTTAAGCTCGTTCCCTTTAATATCCATGTTGTAGACTTCAGGTTCACCAAATTTTCCCTTTCCTGTTGGGTCTATAAATAGATTAAAAGATCTCCTTCTTTGGGAATAACTTTGAGCTTTTGTTCCATTTGCTACTAAGCTGGAAGGATTATTTTTTGGAGATCCAATAATGATTGTAAAGTTTTGACCTGCTTTAAGGTCTTGTGGCAATGAAAAATCGAAGAATGGAGTAATACTATTAGGATTATCCACTTCATGGGCTTGAAGAATCTTACCTTTGTCAAGTACTCCAAAGATAACATTATTAGTTTTCTTTAA
This sequence comes from Parachlamydiaceae bacterium, assembly GCA_039806825.1. GTDB lineage: Bacteria > Chlamydiota > Chlamydiia > Chlamydiales > Parachlamydiaceae > JBDHQB01. The sequence goes on from JBDHQB010000043.1 coordinate 11,744, forward strand.
ATTTGAAGTTGGGACCTCCCAATCAATATCTCTTCCTTTTGATTGAAGGTCAAACCTGAGCCGTGTTCCTTTAGGCAGGGCTGAAGACGGAGTATAGACAAACTTCCATGTATTGGATTCTCCTGCATGGGCAATATTAGGTTCGCAATAGCAAATCGATCTACGCATTTATCTGAACTCCTTTAATAACTAAACTATACTGCATATTCAACGACCCGTTTTTCACGGATCACAGTGACTTTGATTTTTCCGGGGTATTGCAATTCCGCTTCGATCCTTTTTGTAAGATCTCGCGCAAGATTAAGGGTGCCGTCGTCATCAATCATTTCAGGTACAACGACAACTCTAACTTCACGGCCAGCTTGCATTGCATAGGCTTTTTCGACGCCAGAATATTCACAGGCAAGGTCTTCAAGCTTCTTTAATCTCTTCACGTACTCTTCCACGGCTTCGATACGTGCCCCGGGACGAGAAGCGGAAATGGCGTCGGCTGAGCTGCAAAGGCTCCCTTCGATTGTAGATGGATCCATTTCTTGGTGATGGCATCCAATGCCATTGGCAACATCTTTCGTTTCGCCAAATTTTAAAGCTAGGTCATGCCCGATAATTGCATGTGAGCCTTCTATTTCGTGAGTAACAGCTTTACCAACATCGTGGAGCAGTCCAATTCTTTTTGCCAGGCGTATATCGATTCCTAACTCTGCCGCCATAAGCCCCATGATATGGGATACTTCGAGAGAGTGATCAAGGACATTTTGACCATAGCTATAACGGAACTTAAGCCTTCCTAGAAGCATCAGCAGTTCAGGATGGAGATTGATTGCACCAGCTCTTAGCGCTGCGTCTTCTCCAAATTGTCGAATCTGCTTATTGACGCTTTGGGTAGATTTCTCTACGACCTCTTCAATTCGAGTGGGGTGAATTCTTCCATCCATGACCAGCTCGGTAAGAGCAATTTTGGCGACATGCTTACGGACAGGGTCGAATCCTGAAATAACAACTGCTCCTGGTGTATCATCGATGATGAAATTAACGCCTGTGGCACGTTCAAGGGCCCGGATATTTCTTCCTTCGCGTCCAATGATCCGTCCTTTCATATCTTCATTTGGGATAGCGACAGTACTCAATGTGGCTTCTGAAACAGTGGATGAGGCCAGTCTATTGATGGCGGTCGCGATGATTGTATTGGCTTCTTTTTCAGCTTCTTCTTCGGCTTCTTTGCGAATCCTGCGGATAAGGTTAGCAGCTTCGGTTTTGACATCTATTGTGATGCGATTGAGAAGAAGTTCTTTAGCTTCTGTGGAGCTTAAACCAGAAGCCCGTTCTAGCTCAGCGACAAGGCGAGCCTGGGTTTCGGCGACACTCTTTTTTTCTTCATCGAGCTTTTCTTTACGTCCTGCTAGGATAGCTTCCCTTTTTTCGATGTCAGACAGTTTCTTTTCGACAAGATTCATCCGGCTTTCGAGTTTGTCTTCACGCTGTTTAAGCCGTTCCTCTTCCCGTTGAATTTTGCGTCGTTCATTTTGCCAAGATTGTTCGAGCTCGCGCTGTTGTTCGACTTGGCTTTGCTTTAATGAGAGTTCGCCAGCTTTTCTTTTTGTTTCAGCATCGAGGTCGGCACGTTGCAAAATATCTTGTGCCATTAAATGAAAGCCACCCAGTTTGACTTTTTGGTAAGCCCAAAAAATAAAAGCCCCAAGACAAGATCCAGATAAAGTAGCGATTAAAAGATGTTCTATTTGTGAGACTTCCATTACGCGCGTTCAAAATTTAAAGGGTCAATGTAAAAAAATATTATATTTCGGATTCATGTACAGTATAGCGAATTCCCCATTCCTTACCAATACAAAAAGAAGGATGAAGGATGAAGAAGAAAAAGGATGAAGTATGAAGGATGAAGGATGAAATTAGAAAAAATGGACGAAAGATGAAATAATGCTTGACTAATTAAAATTGGTAAAAT
>JBDHQB010000016.1:0-52815 GCA_039806825.1 Parachlamydiaceae bacterium
TCTAGGGATGCAAAAGCAAACCCTTTCATCTCTCGCCCCTACTTAGCCTATTTGCTGCTGACGACTGAACGCTTACCTTAATTATAGCATATATTATAATTTAGATACTATAATTAAACAGATTATACAGATTTTAAATAAAATTAATATAAATATTTTCAATTACTTAATTTTAAGGTGTTATTATGTCAAGCCCACAAGAATTACATGTTAGTTTCAGGCACGGTGGGACTGACTTTAACATCAACTTAATAAAAGGTGAAAAAGCTGACTATTCAGTTAAAATCAATGGGATTACTTATGCAGTTTTGGGTGATAAAGAAAAACTTGAGTCAGCCTGTAAAATTTTAGAATCGGCTTCTTTGGAATCCATTTCAAATTCTGAAGATTTACAAGGAAGATTATCTCTTCTCAAAGACATTTCATTCCCCCCGATTCAAAAAACAGACGATATTGGGATAAAAACCTTAGGCACAAAGCAAGAGTTCCGTGCATGGAAAAAAGATGAAGAAGAAAATCTCCATAAAACAAAAAAATTTGTAGCTCAAATTTTTTGGGGTAACAGGGAAAATACAAAAAGCCTAGAGGGAATAAGAGGATTCCTGGGGGAAGAACAGTTTGATCTTGCCATCAAATCCAATAATTTTGAAAAGTTTTTATCGCTATTTGACGATTTATCAGCAGATGAGCTTTGGGATGTACGCAATAACGAAAATTGCCAGCCATTAGGCAATGTCAAAACAGAACCTTACGAAATCACAGAAGAAGATAGAATAAATCTTAAACACTACCTAGATGATATTGGTTTTTCCGGAGTTGTAAGTTTATCAGATGCAAAGGGAACGTATACAATAACTCCAACAAAACAGGAGTCTTTAGAGAATGCTTCTTTTTCTATGAATTCTATATCTAAAGTGTTTACGGGAACCCTTGCATTAATGACGATGTCCCCTGCTGAACTTAAAGATAAAATAAAACTATCACCTACAATTCTCTCTTTTTTAGCCAAAGAAAAAAACCAGGTATATAAACATTTGGAAAAACCCAGTCTTTTTCAAGCAATGAGTCACAATGGAGGATTTGGTGACTATTTACGAGAATATGAAAAAGCTGTAGCAGATGCTTTAGAAAAGGGAGAAACCCCACCTGTAATCAGTAGCCCCGAAGATTTTTTAAAATATGCTGAAACAACTACTCATCCATTAGACAGTGGTATCTATAGCAATTTAGGAATTCTACTTGTTGGTTTAGCTGTTCAACATAAATGCAAAGATAAGCCCTTTGAAGAACTATTAAAAGAACTCATTCTCACTCCAGCGGGCATCAATATTTCAAAATCTAAACCTGATGATGGAAAATTTAGCAAAAGTGATCCTTGCAAGGGGATGATAATGGGGGGACCTTCAGGAGGATATTGGACAACTTCAAAAGAATTAATTAAGTTAGGTACGTGGCTTCAAGGTAAATGTGGCCCATCTAAAGAGGGTGAGAAATCTGAGTTTTTATCCAAACTAGAACTTTACGGAAGAGAGTTTTACGTTCCAGAAGATGAAGAAATCCACCATAATGGTTGCTCATCAGCTGGATCTTCATTTTTATCTTCATTCCTTCAGAGTGGCGTCACAATTGCAGTTTTATCAGATCAGGGTAATTTTATGGCTAATAGAATCCACTATACAATTCGTGAAAAAATGATTGAGAAAAGGGACTAATATGAAGTTTTTCACAGTCAAAGATATTTAATTGGAGTTAATTTTATGGTAGATCCCATTTCTGAGGAAGAATTAAAACGTTCAAGACGCTTAAAGCAATATCAACAATATCAAAGCCACCTAGATGAACTAGACAAATCTGATAAGGCAAAAAGTGCACCAATTGGAGAGATGCAAGGCAAAAAAGTAAAAAAAATCTCATCGGAAAATTCGCCTACAGAAGGAATTTTTGATCGTTGCTTAAAGGATAATCCTCAAGTTCCCGACTCACAAAAATAGAGGTTTATTATGTCAGGACCACAAGAACTGCATATCAGTTTCCAGCATCTTGGTACTGATTATAATATCGACTTGGTGAAAGGAAAATCATCTGATCATTCCGTGAAAATCAATGGTGTTGCTTATGCTGTATTGGGTGATAAAGAAAAACTGGAAACTGCCTGTAAAATTCTGGCCTCAGTTTCATTAGACGCGATTACAAGTGAAAAGGACATCCAGGGAAGGCTATCTCTCCGTGAAGACATTTCATTTCCACAAGCTCAAAAAACAGATGAAATCGGCATAAAAACTTTAAATACAACCTCGCTCGCACCAGTTCAGCTATCATCTCGAAATATAGAAATGGCCAAGCTTATTCATATGGTAAAAAATATATCATCAGATGCCGATGTTCAGGCGCTTTGCCGCGAGTGCTTAGCTCAAACCCTAACTCCGGCGTTCTTCACGTAATATTTTTTCAATAACGTCATTAGGTTCTTGATGTTATTGATTTTTTTTTTTTGCATAATTCGTATTACGTGATCACGTAATACGGAGGAGTAATGGGAATAGCTAAAAGAGTGCACCCAGATTGGGCATTGAAGCAAAAAAGGCCAGGAACAGAGCTTCGCTATATTCGAGGCAACTACTATCTGTATGGCGTTTCTAGCAAATGGAACAAAGAAAAGAAGCGTGCGTAAAAAGTGACAGGAAAAATCCTTGGAAGAGTAACTGAAAACGGGTTTGTTGAATCAGCTCGCAGACAGATTCATGAAGGGATTCCACAGATCAGAAACCCATCGGTGCCTATCATTCAATCTATTTCTACCAAGAGCGCTGGACTTGGATGTTTTCTAGAACCATTGCTATCCGATATCTTAACAGCACTTAGAAAACACTTTGATGAGAATGCAGATGCCATTTACTGCGCTAGTTTAATGCGATTGACACACCAGGCGCCTTTGAAGAACATGAACGTTCATTTACAGGAAAATTTTCTCTCAGAGTCCTTCCCCGAGGTCTCTCTCGCAGATAAAAAAGTTTCATCCTTACTGAAAATCATTGGATCCGATCGGGAGCGCATCAATGCTTTTTTCAGAGAGTTTTCTCGCGTTGGAGAAAATATCCTCATGGATATCACGGCGATTCACTCCAAATCTGAGCAGATGAGCATCAACCAGCGAGGGTATAATTCACAAGGCAGTTTTGATCCACAGGCGAACCTTTTGTTATTATTCTCCCAAAGTAGGCATGAACCTGTTTACTATCGCGTGCTTCCAGGCAATATCCGGGATGTAAAATCTGTGCAACTCACATTGAAGGAAACCGGGTCTTTGGACACTGTATTTGTGGCAGACAAGGGATTTTATTCTGAGTCTAATATCGAAGAGATGGAACAGGCACATCTTCAGTATGTCATTCCTTTGAAAAGAAACAGCTCTCTGATTGACTATGAGCCACTTAAGAAAGGAGGCAAGAGTGGTTTTGACCATTTTTTCAAGTTCCAAGATAGATTTATTTTCTGTGCTTTCAGGCAACTAAGCGATGGCAAGGTCCTGTATACTTTTTTAGATGATCACCTTAGGCTGGAGGAAGAGCGGTCATTTCTTAATCGTTTGGAAACACAAAAAGAAGAAAAGCTCGCGATCGTGGACTTTCACGAAAGAATACACACGCTTGGAACATTCAGCATCATCACCAATTTGAAAGAGAAGCTGCCTCAAGATATCTACAAGATGTATAAGGCTAGAATGGAGGTAGAAACGGCTTTTGATGCTTTTAAGAATACCCTGGAAGCAGACCGCAGCTATATGCATAACGATCAAAGTTTCGAAGGATGGATGTTCATTAACTACCTTGCGTTGCTGACCTATTGGAGGATGCTAAAGGTGCTGATGGAAAAAGAGCTGCTGGCAAAATTCTCAATTAACGACTTGATCATTCACTTGTCGTATATCCGAAAGGTCAGAATCAACGGTGGTATCTTGCTGAAATTACGGATAAGACAAAGCGGTTGCTTACCAAGTTGGACTGTCATATTACGTAAAGACCGGCGGAGTTAGGGTTTTATCTAAGGAATCCTCGATTTTAGCATATTCTTTTGAAGCTCTTCCTAAAGCTGAATAACGGCCCATGTCTGTGTCAAGATCATCTTTGTAAGCAAAGTAAGAGGGTAGCCATCTCACACGAGATTGCGCACTATCCTTAATCAGCTTTTTGAAGGCATCGGCGCCGTGAGCTTTGACATACTCATCTGGGTCCTTGTGTGGGCTAAGAAAATGTGGAGGCAGGATAAATGCTTTAATTCCATTTGCTTCTAATAGATCTGAAGCCTTTTTAGCGCACGAAATTGTGCCTGCACGGAATTAGAAGCGGATCAGAAACTCAGCCCCAGCATAGGGAGTTGGATCCAACTTAAAAGTTTGCTTGTGGTTGAAGCTGTGTGCACCTATTGTCAACCTGTTCCAAAAGGAATAGCCTGCATAAACATATAGGTTTACATTGCCACAATCGTAATCCAATGCACCTTCAATACCCCATGCACGGTATTCCCAAACAGCCCTTGCAAACCAGTGTGGATTTAAATACATAGGAAAATCGGGTGGCATATCTGACAATAGTGGAACAACAAACGGACAACCATTGCTGAAATATTGAGTTTCATGGCTACTATTAAAGAAAGGAGCCGAAAAATCGCTGCATGGATCGAAATCATCAAATCGGTCTTGTTTCTCTACCCTATGTCTTGAATAAATAAATCTTCCTCCAACAGATGCTGAAAAGGAATCGCTTAAATGAAAAACGATGCTCATATCTGTTGGATAAACTAAATTGATCTCAAGGAAATCTGTGGGCTGCCAGTCGATACCAAATATAGGATATCCTCTGTTTACATTCATTCCAGTAAAAATCAATGCACCCACATTGATTCCTAAATTCTTCCTATGTTGAAGCCGGCCCCACAAAGTAAAGTCAAACCACATATAATGGCTCGGATTGGGCTCATCCGTATCTAAATAAATGCGGGTAAATCCTCTAAAGTCCCAATCACAAATACATCCCCACCAAAATCCTAGGTCAAGGTTTGCAGTATTATAGTTTTGTTGGTCGAAAAATGGGTTTTCTCTCCATTGAAGCCGAGTGTATGTATAGCCTCCACCAATGAGATATTCTTCACAACAACCTGAACATAGGTAGTGGTAAGTTAAACCGACGTGGGCCTCTCCAAAAGTCACTTTATTTCCTATAAAGCTGTGATCGCATCTGTCACGATCTCGGCGATGAAACTTGTCATGGTGACGAAAGTTATCGTGTTCATCAAGGCCAATGTCATTGTGGTGTCTGTCATGATGACGTCGACGATCCCTACCGCAATCTTCATCAGTATAAGGATCGCTTGTGATTTTTTGGGAGGCTAGGCCGATAGCATAAGCATCGATCGAAAAGGGATCATTATCTTCACCATGATAGGCAGAGATCTGGCTTGCGAGCAATAGGCTAAATCCGAAGCAGGCTTTAAATACTCTTTTTTTCACAGTGTGCTTTCCTCTTGTAAATGGCCTCAAAAGTTAACTGAGATTTCGCCCCCAGCATAAGGTGCGCTATCAAAATTAAATCGTTTATTGTGGTTATTGTGCTTATTGGAGATATTGACTAACCCGCCAATGAGATAGCCAGCGTGTATGTTAGTTTGCAGTGTTTGACCGATGTCATAGTTTAGACCTAACTCAAATCCGGCGTTACGATACTCGATAAGTCCATGGGGGACTGGATCATGCTTTGAAAAACGGTGACGGATTTCAAGAAAACGTGAATTGATTTCCACAGACCAACGGTCATCGAACTTATATGTAGCAGATATGTCAATGGGGAATATCGCGTTGATTTTCCATTTTTCGTTTGGCTGCCAGTCGAATCCGAGAATAGGAATAATTCTATCAATTTTCATCCCGGTATAGGCAAGGAAACCAAAATTGAGGCCAATTGTTTCGGTTGTTTGGTAGCGTCCCCAGAGGACAAGGTCTAAGGTTAAGTTGTGATTCCAGTTAAAATGATCTAACTGGAGGTTCATTCTCACTTGGCTTTTCCATGTCCAATCTGTTGCTCTTTCGGAAAAAGCTGAAATAGCGGTGACAAAAGTATTGAACGTGTTTTCGCGGAAGTAGGGATTGGGTTTCCAATCGATTCGGTCCCATACATAGCCTGCATTTAAGACGAGTCCCTCTTTGTAACAAGGGTTATAGTAAAAAACTAAAGCAGCTTCGGCATCCACAATAGCGTATTGAATTTTAGTTCTTTTTGACCAATTTTTTTCATCAAATTTGGATTTGCCATAGTAATCGCCCTCGACAAAGAAAGTGAGTGGGCCTCTATCATCGGAATGCTCCAATCTTTGTTCGGAATCAGCATCATAGATTCCCCAATCGGCTTGGAGTGTCATAAGCGGGAGGGTACATATTGAGAGCATTGCGCCTAGGAATTTTTTCACAGCTTCCGTTCCTCCGATTTCATTTGTGAAATCTATTTTTTAAAGAAATGGAGTCTATTAGTCAAATAAAAAGGATGAAGGATGAAAAATGTAAAAAGCGAACAGAGTGGACGCTTGCGCTAGCTTTTCCCTTTCATTCGGTCGAGTTCCTTTGCACGAGCTTTTTTGTCTAGGGTTTTGACTTGGGTAAGGGTGCGTCCATCTACTTCGTTTTTTGAAATTTGTAGATGATGATCGCCATATTGTGCGACTTGAGGAAAATGGGTAATACACAAAACTTGGTGGCGTGCGCCAATCTGTTTGAGCTTTTCACCGACAACAACAGCGGTGGATCCTCCAACGTTGGCATCAATTTCATCAAAGATGAGGGTTGGGATTGAAGCTTTGCCAGCCAACAATGTTTGAAGTGCTAATAGAATTCTGGAAAGTTCACCACCGCTTGCGCAATCCTTAATGGGGATACGGTGTTCTCCCACATTGGGAATAAGATAAAACTCGATTTTTTCATCCCCGTTTCCCGATCTTGCCTGCTGTGTAAGTTCCACTTGAAAAACAGACTTGGGCATATTCAGGGTAGCTAATTCAGACTGCACATCTTTTTCAAGTTTCGCCAGTCCTTCTTTTCTTTTTGCAGTCAGAATTGCTGCTTTTTGATCGTTCTCGCTTTCCACTTTCGCCAGTTCTTCACGCAAATTTTCAATATGGTGATCAGCGCATTCCAGTTCTTTTAAGCGATTTTTAATTCCGTCATAATATTTTTGAACTTCAGCGATTGTTCCACCATATTTTCTTTTGAGTGAATTGATAAGTTTTAGTCTTTCATCCAGTGGATTCAACTTTTCAGGATTAGACTCAATATGGCTCAAATATTGGTTGAGAAGATATCCAGTTTCTTCAATTTCAAGTAATGCATTGTTATGCAGTTTGACAGCTTCGTTAATTGTCGGATCTAACTGCTCCAGTTGTTCAAGCAAGTTCTTCTGCTTTCGCAAAATGGTGAGAAGTCCATTTTTTTCTGCATTGATCCCATTTAACACTTCAGAAGCTTTGTTAGATCTTTCCTCAGCATTTGTCAACAAAGTGTATTCAGCAAATAACTCTTCTTCTTCTCCCTCCTTTAAATGGGCTGAAGATAGCTCCTCAATCTCAAATTCTATCCGCTCAATTTCTCTTAACCTTGCACTTTCATTTTGGATCATGGTGTTCAATTGCTTTCGCACGCTATTTTCGTGATTCCAATCTTTTTGAAACTGTCTTGTTGCTTCGCTCAAGCCTGCAAAATCATCCAGAATTCTTCTATGCTGCTCTGTCGAAAACAATAACTGATTGGCATGTTGCCCTGCGATTTCAAAAAGAAAAGAAGAAATTTGTTTCAACTGTGCAATTGTAATGGCTTGATCGTTGACCAATGCTCTGCTTTTTCCAGAAGAAGCCAGCTCTCGCCTAATTATCAAGGGTTCTTTTGGTGTATATTCAATGCCTATTTCATTTAAAAACTGGAATAGTTCAGGAGTCATTGGAGGGCTTATTAATGCTTCACATGTTCCTTTGATGGAGCCTTTGCGAATAACGCCTACATCTGCACGTTCCCCACAAAGCAATTGTAAAGCTTCCATAATCGCGGATTTTCCGGAACCTGTTTCTCCGGATAATACATTCAGACCCTGTCCGAATACAATTTCTGCATGTTCAATCAGTATGAGATTTTGAATTTTTAGCTCGAGGATCATGTTAATTTCTTGTGACGATCAGGGATCGTATGTTTGACCTAGGAGTTTTTTTAATTCTCCACCGCTGAGTTCTATCATGTAAGAGTTTGTATTCCAATTAGGGGCAAAAAAAACAAGGTTATCTTCTTTGTAACCGATAGGGCTTATCTCAACGTCAGGAGAATTGAAAGTATAAATGAGTATCTTTGAAAAGGGAAGTGTTTCATTTATATTTTGATAATCGGTTTTGGAGACTGGTAATGAAGAGTTTAAGTATTTTAGAAACTGGTTTTGCTGATCAAAATTTAAAGTGTATAGCAATCCTTTGTGTTCGACTGCCATTCCTCTAACGTCAATATTCTTTATATGTGATGGGGGAGATACACTTTGAGTTTGCGTAATTGGAATAAATTTCAGAAGGAGTAAAGCTAGGAGGCCGATAATACAAATTATTGTCAAAGGGATAAGCCAGCGATTATCCATGTGAGTACCGTAAAATTATTATAAATTCCAAATCGGATATTCTTCCTATCCGTTAATTGAGTCAAGAGTTTTGAAATGCAATTTTGCTACAGATTGCAAGGAATGTTGCCCGTGCTTGGAAATGAATTCTTTGCCAGCTTTGATCACTAAATTTGATGCGCCTTTCGGAAGTTTTATTTCATAATTTTGGCTTAATTTTTCTAAACCAGTTAAAAATGCCTCTCTAGCTAGGATTGAAGCCGCTGCGACAACGGGGTCTTCTTCCCCTCTGTGTTTTTGATGAAGATCTATTGTGATTCTTTTTTTTGCTAAGGCTAGTATGACTACTCGTTCCGAGGCGAACTGATCAATCGTTGCTTTATGACATCCTGTCCTCTTAAATAAATTTTCTATCGCAGTGGCATGTCCCCAAGCGAGCAAAGTATTTAAGTTAGTAAATTTGCTATAAAGTTCATTATATTTTAACGGTCCAATCCTTATTACTTCATGAACAAACTTTTGTCGAATTTTTGGAGCTAATTTTAAAATTTGATCATCATTTAATGTTTTAGAATCCCGAACTCCTATAGATAAAAGTTCCTTAACCTCATCGCCCTGTGCGAATACCCCAGCAATACAGAGAGGACCAAAAAAATCACCCTTTCCAGACTCGTCAATCCCTATCCTAGGAGTTGTATCTACTAATAACTCTTGGTAACCCGCATTAAATGTTTCTAGCACTTCAGGCTCTAAGAAAAATTCAATGAACTGTTGAGATTCTTTACCTTGCACAATCAATTTGCCCGACTCATACAGTGTGCAGGAAATCCCTTTCTTTTTCGCTGCGAAAATGGTAAACGGTGGGACTGAAATTTCGAAATCGCGTTCCCTCAATTGATGGAGTAGCTGTTTCCCTTTTTCGAGAGATAACTGAGTAACGAAAGGTTTAGAATGTGTTGACATGAAGTGAATTCTGGTGCGGCTTTTTGTTAAAAGGAGTATAAAATAACTTAAGTTTATTTAAAAGGATGCAGTCATGATTCAAGATGAAATGATCGCATTAGGGGAAACCCTGAGGAAACGGCGCAAAGAGCTGAATATATCATTGAAAGAGGTGGAAAATGCTACCTCCATTCGTATGGGATACTTGGAAGCTATTGAAGAGGGGGAGATGGGAAAATTGATCTCTCCAGTTTATGCACAAGGTTTTGTGCGTCAGTATGCAACCTATTTGGGACTAGATGGAGAGGGGATTGTTAGAGAATATCCTAGGATATTTGCTCCACCACAAGCGCAAGAGTTTGCTTATGGAATTGGAACACTGGAAAAACGGGGAAATCCTGGCGCTGGTGTTAAATGGTTTCCTAATGCGGTGTGGGTTGGATTATTTTTAGGCCTCTTTTTGGTCGCATGGTATTTGGCAAAGTTCCTTGAGGTAGTTTAAAGACGGAATCCCGACTTCTGTCTTCTGTCTTCAAATTTTTTATGAATTAAAGAAGCTATGAAACCTCGCTTTCCTACAATTCAAGACTGGCTTTGGCAAATTTTCTGTGGGATGTGCATGGGTGCAGCAGATCTTGTTCCTGGGATCTCCGGTGGGACCATTGCTTTCATCATGGGAATTTACCAAGGGCTTATCGACAGCCTAAAGACATTAAATCCCCTGAATTTTTCCCCACTCTTAAAGTTGAATTTCAGAAAATTCTTCGACAATATTGCTTGGGAATTTTTATCAGCATTGGTTTTCGGAGCTTCGATTTCATTCCTTCTTTTTGCAGAAGCCTTTGATTACATTTTAAACCATGAAGATTACAGAGTATACCTTTACTCAGGTTTTATGGGATTGATCTTTGGTTCCGCAATATTTTGCGCCAAGCAAGTAAAGTTTTGGAATGCTCCACAATGGGTGGCATTAATCTTGGGGGGAATTATAGCTTATACCTTGACTGGAAGCAATTTGGTGGAACCTGAGCTCTCTGAGGAGTATGGCGTCTATATTCCTATCGAGAAAGTAATGAATCCAGGTAATAAAGAGATTGAGAACTACCAAAGGGGTGATCAAATTTTGAGCGGAGTTTCTCATAAAACTTTATCAGCTATGCTGGCAAAAGGTGTAGTTTCTCCGACAACACCTGTATACACCCCAAAAAATGAACCGCAGGGAGCAGTTGAAGATTTTGTTGAGGAAACTTATCAGGCGACAAGGATTAACTTATCAATGGTTGTTTGCGGGGCAATAGCGATATGTGCAATGTTACTTCCAGGAATATCTGGAAGCTATTTATTAACAATCATGGGAGCATACCCTACGGTCATTGCTGCACTTGCAGATTTATCGAAAAGTATTAAGCAGTTCAGTTTTGATACAGATGCATTTTTTGTGTTGTTGAGTTTAGCAGTAGGAATTGTGATCGGTGCGATTTTATTTGCAAGGGTTCTGGGCTGGTTGTTGAAAAACTATTACGATACTACGATAGCGATGTTGATTGGATTTATGTTAGGGGCATTGAGAACAGTGTGGCCTTTCTGGACTTATTCATACGAACTTCTGCCCTTGCGCTTAGAAAAAGGGCCGCAAATTATAGTGGTGAATCCTATATTCCCTGATGTGACCTCAATGCTATTCTGGAGCTCAGTGGCTTGTTTAGGGTTGGGTATTGCAGCAGTTTTTGTTGTCGAAGCAATTGCTAAGCTTAAGCATCAAGACTAAGTGAGTTTAACTTAGCTGAAAAGTTTGTAGTGCTGTCTCTAAAATTAACCACGGAGTACACGGAGAGAACAAATAAAATGGGTTAAGTAAAATGCTTCTGGGGCTCGCGCGTAGCCCCAGAAGCTTTTTTACTTAACCCATTTACTAACCCATTTTATTTGTTGTCTCCGTGTACTCCGTGGTTAATAATAGACTTTTTGGAGGAACAAACCATGCGCCGGCGCGGTCATCCCAGCTTCGGTGCGGTTTTTGCCTCTTAGGATTGCAGGCAAATCTTGTAGATTAAGCTTTCCTGCTCCAATATAGACCAACGTTCCCACGATATTCCTTACCATTTTGTACATGAAATGGTTGCCTGTTACTTCAATCCGTAATTTTTCTTGGCCCACCTCTTCAATGACGATATCTTGGACTTCACGGATGTGATCTTCGTACTTCTCATTTTTCTTTGTATTGACGAACGCTGAAAAATCGTGTTCACCCTTGATCATTTCTGCTGCCTTTCTCATGAGATCAATGTTCAATTCTCGAGGATAATGCCACTCATACAATCGATCTTGAGGCATTTGAACATGGCCATAACAAAGTTTATAAACGTACTCTTTGCCAATATTGTCTAGGGTAGGATGAAAATCTTGTTCGGCGACCTCGATATATAAAACTGCAATATCTTTTGGCAGTAAAGCGTTTATCCCAATCAGCAAGCGATAAAGATCCACACCCTCTCTTTTTAGAAAGAAATTGACGACTTGACCATTGGCATGAACACCAGCATCTGTGCGGCTGGCAGCTTGAAGTTGGATGGGATGTTGGCAAATCTGTTCGATAACACCTTGAAGGGCCTCTTCAATACTTGGCCCTTCAGGTGTTTTTTGCCAGCCTAAATAGGCTGTTCCATCGTACGCAACGATAAGTTTGAGATTTATACCAGTGGTGTCTGACATTTAAGTACAAACTCTTGTATTCCTTCAAAAAATCTTTGTATGGCCAACATGACCAAGATCATTCCCATCAATCTTTCACACGCTTGCAATCCATTTTTGCCTACATATTTTTGCAAGAAAGGGGAAAGTTCAAGAACAATGACCGCCGCACACCAGGCTAAAATAATTCCACCGATCATATTTGCATGGTTTGTTTCAGCGTGGGCAAATAGCATAATTGTTGCAAGAAGAGCTGGCCCTGCAATGAGAGGAATCGCAAGAGGGGTGATAAACGGTTCCCCTTGTGGTAGATTATTTCTTGGACTATCTTTCGAGGGAAATAAGATCTTGATAGCAACAAGGAATAATACAGCACCTGAGGAAAGCCTTACTGTTAATGGAGAGATATGGAGCACTGCGAGCAAGTATTCTCCGATAAAGTAAAAAATGAACATTGCAGCTAGTGCGATCAACATTTCCCGGATCACAATCCAGCGTTGCTTTTTGGGCGGCAAATCTTGGACCAACTTAAGATAAGAGGTTACACTTCCAATAGGGTCCATGATTAAAAAAAGAATAAAAGCTATTGATAATAATGACATTGGGATCTCCTATGCAGTAAGTGTCTGTGAGAATAAATAGGAACCATTCACGAGCATTTCAATAGCAATGAATGATAAAATCATTCCCATCAATTGCTCGAGTGCGATCATACCGCGGTCACCAAAAATCCTTTGGATGTAAGGTGCAGACACTAAAACAGCTAAAATTCCTACCCAGGCCAATAAAATGGCACCCGTAATAAGTAGATCATTATTTTGTTGTTTAGAATAAAGCATGATCATAGTGAGAAGGCCTGCACCAGATAATAGGGGAGTGGCGATAGGAACAAAAAAGGGTTCCTGTTTCTCAACTTTAGAATCTGAGGTTTCATGCTTTGGGAAAATCATCATTAATGCAGTTAAAAACAGGATGGTACCGCCAGTGAGAGTAAGTGCCCAATTCTGTACTTGCAAAGCGCTGAGGAATTTCTCTCCAAAATATTGAAAAAAGAGAGCTAGGCCTAAGGCGAAAAGACCTTCGCGCAGCATAATTTTCTTTTGTTTTTCGAAAGGATAATCCTTCACCATCAAAAGAATAGTGGGTGAGTTTCCGATGGGATTCGTTACCAGGAAAAATGTGAGTGCAATTGATAATAGAATCACTGTTACCTTCCTTTGATTAACTTGGCAATTCTAGGAAAGAATGGAAATAATTCAAACAAAAAAATAATAGGTGCTGCTTGCCAAAAAGGGGCAGAGCGGAAGCAATAGCATAAATATAATAAATTGCAATTATATGGGTATTTATGATATAATTTTTTACTTTAATATTACTAATGGTTTTTTGTGTTTACGGGCAAAGTTGTAAATAATTTTGAAGTTTATTCTGATCCCTATAGAGATACACAAGTAGGGCAGAAGAGAAAGCACTTTGACGGTGACAGGACCGTGCCTAATAGATCATGGTCACTAAATCAAGGGTCATTTAATTTTGATGCAGCAGGTACAGTTACGAAGGCTGTTAGAGCCGCTTTTGATCTTGAAAGATCTGATAGAGTTTTAAAATTTAACAATACTTTACCTACTCTTCTAAAGAGGGAGGAAGTGGTTAAGATTTGGGAATTAACACCTTTTCAAAGGTTGGATGCGCCCGATGTGGTGGATGATTTTTATAATAAGCCCTTAAGTGTGGATGGTTCACAACAAAATTTTGTTATTGCTTTAGCAAACAAAGTGTTTTCTTCAAAAGAAGGGACTCCGTCACTGTACTCAGCGAACAGCAATATAACGTGGGTAAATTATAATAGGGATTCTACCAAAGTTTGTGCGTTGGAATACCAAACATCAGCTGTTTCAGTCTTTGATGCATCAATACCCGTCGGGAGGTCATCAACCCCAAGATTTGTCACATATCGATCTACAACTGATTGTATTTCTACCTTTTCTTTAACTGGAGATAGCCTATATGCAGGTACGTACAAAGGATCATTGTTGCAGGGTGATATGAGGCAACGCTTTTTATCTCGAGCTAGGTCAGCTATTAGAGAGAGAATTATTAATATTGCTTTTTCTAGATTTAATGAACATCTTGTTGCTATTTCGGCTGATCAATCATTATTATTACACGATTTAAGAAATCTTAACGTCCCTTTAAAAAGTTATCCAATTCCTTCCCCAATCGCTGTTGATTTTGAGCCTACAGGAAAATCGCAGTTAATTGTTGGAAGTGGTTCTATAGATACGCATTTAAGAAAAATTTTTTACGAAGCTGACTTTTCTTTAGAAAATATTCCTAAAATTATGCTAGGTAAGCAAGTTACTTCGGTTAGATGGATTAGCGAAAAAACTGTTTTCGTGGCTACAGGATCTTCAGGGCCAGTTAGTCAAAAAGAGCCTGCGGTAAAAGTCATAAGAGTTTTAGAGGATAGTTTAAAAATAGCCGGAGTAAAAGCACCAGCTAATACGAGTGAAATGGAGAATCAGAATGAAAGGGTTCTTCAAGTAGAAAGAATGGGCGACACTATGCTAGCGCTTAGTAACCGTGAGATTTTATATTATTTACCCCTTCAAGATATCTTGAAGCAAGAAACTGTAAAAGATCAAAAAACTTCTGCATTAGAAAATGTAATCAGATAGAGGAAATGGATGACACAGGGGACACTCCCCGCGAAGCGCCTGGAATGCGGTGGCGAAACGAAGTGGAGCTACCGACCTTGCTCTGACCGCTAAAAGAAATTTGGTAGTACAAGACGATAAGTTATGGTTTTTGAAAACAAAAACGTTGCCCGCGGTCAAGGCAAGGGCGGTAGCTCCACTTCGTTTCGCCACCGCATTCCAGGCGCTTCGTGGGGAGTGTCCACTTAACGAGCTGTTTGTTTTAGAGCTTCTTTAATCTGGTGGCGGCTTCGAGGATATTGTCGCGGTGCCCAAATGCGCTGAAGCGGATAAAGCTTTCTCCGGAAGGGCCGAAGCCAGCTCCCGGTGTAGATACAATATGGGCATCTTTTAAAAGCATTTCGAAGACATCCCAAGATTTTTTCCCAGGGAACTTTACCCATAAATATGGAGCGTGGACTCCGCCATAGACTTCAAAACCCTTTTCTTTCAGTGCATCTCGTAAAATTTTGGCATTTTCCAGATAAAATTTCGTCTGATTGACAACTTCAGTCCATCCTCTTTCATGCAAGGCTGCTATAGCTCCATGCTGGGCAATATTTGAGGCGCCATTAAAAAAGGTATGATGCATGCGGTGCCAATCTTGATGAACTTCAGTTCCATCATCAAATTTTAGTTCCCGTGGGACAATAGTCCAGCCCAATCTAACCCCAGTGAACCCTGCCATCTTTGACATGGATCCTAGTTCTATCGCGACCTCTTTGGCTCCATCGATTTCGTAAATGGTCTTAGGATATTTCAGATCTTTTATAAAATGGGCATAGGCTGCATCGTAAATAATGATCGATTTATTCTTTTTGGCAAAAGCGACCAATTCCTTAAGATTTTCTCTTGTCGCAACAGTTCCAGTGGGATTATTCGGTGAACAAAAGAAAATAATATCTGTTTTTGGGACTTCATTTAAATTCGGGAAGAAATGGTTTTCAGGTGTACAGGGCATATAGACAACATTTTGATATTGGCCTGTTTCTTTTTGATAATTTCCTGATTTACCGGATGCAACCGCCGTATCGACATAGGCAGGGTAGGTTGGATCTTGTAGAGCGACTGTGCAATCACTTCCAAATAAGATCTGCAATCTTCCGATGTCACATTTTGATCCATCAGAGACGAAGATATCCTCTGCTTTAATGATATCTTTATAGACTGTATCGGCAATTAATTCGCGTAGGGCGGGAATTCCTTTTTCAGGGCCATATCCAGAATATCCATCTTCAGTTGAAAGGTGTTTTGAATATTCTCCCATACCATATGCAATAGCTTCGGGAATCGGCTCTGTGGTATCACCAATGCCAAGACTTATGACCTTGGCATTTGGATTTTTTTCAATAAAGGAGACTTTCCTTTTGTGTATTTCAGGGAACAGATATCCCGCATGCAACTTTGCGAGATGTGGATTGCGTTTGGTCATTTCTTACATAGGGTAGATTGTTTAACAGTTCTTTTATTTTGCGTTGGCTTTCCGGTCTTAATTCACAAAGTGGGAGGCGAGTCGGTCCAGCAGGCATTCCACAGAGCTCCATCATGTATTTAATAGGGATCGGATTTGTTTCTATAAAGGTGTCCCTGAATAGAGGTAAGAGTTCAAAATGGAGTCTGCGAGCTTCGTTGTAGTCTCCAATTGCAGCTGCATCTACAAGAGCTTTGATCATTCCAGGAACAAGGTTAGAAACAACTGACAGAATACCATCGCCCCCATGGGCCATCAATGCTAATGTCAACATGTCATCACCGCTCATGACAGAAAAGTTAGGATTGATTTTTCGAAGTTGCTCGACAACATCCATCATTTGGTTGATATTCCCCGATGCTTCCTTGACACCGACCACATTTGAGAGCGATGCAATCCTTTTAAGTGTTTCTGTCTGGATGTTTTGGCCAGTGCGTCCTTGGTGATTATAGAGCATGAGCGGCAGGTCGACTTTTTGAGTAATCGCTTGGAAATGTCTAAAAATTCCTTCCTGCGTAGGTTTGTTATAGTAAGGAGTAACAATTAAGGCAGCATCGGCACCTAAATCTTTCGCGACCTTGGTTGCATGGATGGTGGTTTCAGTGGAATAATATCCAGTTCCTACCATCATTGTCGTATGTGTAGGAATCTCCTTTCGAGCGGTTTTGATGAGAAGCTCTTTTTCATTTTCTGTGACAGTCGGGGCTTCTCCGGTTGTTCCAAGAATAACAATCCCATCCACATTATGTTGAAGCTGAAAATGGAGGTTATGCTTAAAGCCTTCAATATTTAAGGAGCCATCAGCATGAAAGGGTGTGATGACAACAGAATAAAGTCCTTCAATTTTCATGGGTACCTGCAAGCTAAAAAAGGTAAGAAATACTTTTCCTTTTACACCTTCAGACGTTATTTAGCAAGTCATCCATGGTATAAATCCCTTTTTTTCCGAACACAAATTCTGCAGCTTTAACAGCGCCTAGGGCAAATCCTTGCCGGTTCCGGGAGGTATGTTGGATTTTAATGGTATCAACAGGGGAGTCAAAAATCACTTCATGGGTGCCAGGGATCGAACCACACCGCAAGCTAAGAACTTGCAGTTCATGGGGTTCGATTTTCCTGTTCAGATTTTCCGCGATGATTTTCTTTTTTCTTTTGATTTTTTCTTTAAGGATATTGGCGACAATTGAAGCAGCACCACTAGGACTATCCACTTTTTGATGATGGTGAAATTCAAAGCAGGCCGCATCGTAGTCTTCAAAGCGATCGATATATTTTGCTGCTTCTGCGACAACTTTGTAGAAGATATTGATCCCAATCGCAAAATTGGGTTCGTAAAAAAGCCCTATGGAATATTTGTCAACAAGTTCTTTAACTGCTGGAAGATGATTAAACCACCCTGTAGTTCCAATAACCATATTCTTCTTATGGGATGCAACAGACCGAATGTTTTCTAAAACACTTTCAGGGTGTGTGAAATCGATACAAACATCAGCATCAGCAATGGCTGTTTTTGAAATTGTGTTATGGGAACCTTCCTTAGGATCGATAATGGAGGTAATCGTATGCCCTCTAGCGGGTGCAGTCTGTTCTATCATTTTTCCCATTTTGCCGTAACCGATTATAGCAATTTTGAGTTTAGAGTGAGGCAGCATTTTCATAGATCTCCCTAGCGTTTCTATAGGCATTGTTCCAAACTTGATTGATCACATCTTTTTGGTTTTGGTTTAGGTCGTACAGGATAAAAAAGCAGTCATCATTTCTGTAGAAGGCAGACCTTGTCCAATTTGCCGAACCATTTACAAGTGTGTTTTCATCAATATACATCATTTTGTAGTGGAGTAAAGCATTTCCTTGGCTTAAGAAGACAGGAACATTGGCGGTCAGTAATATATCTGTGACCTCTTGCCCGGCTCCTTGAGCGCTGTTGCGGTCTAAGATAACCTCAGCGGTAACACCTCTACGATGTGCATTGGCAACTTCCCTGGCAAAATCGAAACGGGTCCATGTAAACATTGCAATTTGCAATTGTTTTTTTGCGTCACGAATGAGATCCATGATTCTTTTTGGACCATAGGTTTCATCAGGAGTAAACCATAGCTCTAACTTTTGTCCACCTACAATAAAATCGTGCCTGGAGTTTCCGGAAAAGTAGGTTCTATTAATCATTGAGTTAGCTTTTTGTTTTACTACTTCCGCCACAGAGGGACTTGCAATGACAGCCACTAGATTTCCATGCATACGGAGGGATTCTCCAGTCATGTTGGCAGAACCTATCCAAGTTTCTTTGTCATCAATGACCAAAATTTTTAGATGCATGATCCCATCGGTATCGCGTTTGACATAATTAATTTTACTGCTGAGACGGTTTTCAGCTTTAGCAGACGCTTCGATATCTCCAATGAGAGTGACAGGTATTCCTCGGTCCGCCTTATAATTAAGCGCATTGATGATCTTTTGATCGTTTAATGCATAGATCATCATCAAAATTGATTTTTCAGCTCGATTGATGGCATCTTCATAAAGGAAACGTAGATCACCGCCGTTTTGATTAGTATAAAGAACAATGGGCTCACCATCTTTCGGAATGGTAAACTCATGGAATTTTTCTGCGATGAATAAAACAACGAGGAGAAAGATCATTGCGAGTGCTGCGGTTCCAGCGTTAAGTTTGAAGTATCGGTTCATCGAATGATCTCCATTAGGGCTTGTTTGAGTCCAGTGTAACGTTTCTTGACTTCATCATTTCCCACACACATTGCAAGAGCTCTTTTTGTCCCAACCAAAACAACAAGTTTTTTTCCTCTGGTAACACCTGTATACAATAAATTGCGGTGTAGAAGTTTGAAGTGGCTTGTATGGACAGGCATCACAACGCAGGGGCATTCACTTCCTTGGTATTTATGAACAGAAACGGCATAGGCCAAAACGAGTTCGTCCAGTTCGCTGAAATCGTAAAACACTTCGTGCCCATCGAAGTCGACAGCTACCTCTTGTTCGACCTGGTCGATAGACGTAATTTTGCCGATATCTCCGTTATAGATCTCTTTGTCGTAATTGTTTCGAATCTGCATCACTTTATCTCCAACAAGGTATTTTTGGCCAAGTCGGATAAGTGCATTGGTTTCGGGGTTTAAAACTGCTTGGAGGGCAATATTGAGATTTTCTGTGCCTATAATGCCGCGTTTCATGGGTGCAAGGACTTGAATATCTTTCGTAGGGTGGAAGCCATATTTTTTTGGAAGCCGCTGCGTAGAAAGGGAAATGATTTCACGTAAAACATCCTCATTTTCGTTTGCTTCGATGAAAAAGAAGTCACTTTCGTTTGTATTCCAGATATCGGGAAATAATCCTTGATTGATCCTATGCGCATTTGTGATGATTTTTGATCCAGCAGCCTGCCTGAAAATTACATTCAATGTGGTGACGGGGATAGTTCTTGAAGCGATAATATCTTTTAAAACGTTTCCTGGACCGACGCTTGGTAATTGGTTGATGTCACCAACAAATATCACACGGCTTTTATCAGGAATAGCCTTTAGTAGATTGAACATGAGCTGCGTGTCGATCATGCTTGCTTCATCGACAATGATGAGGTCACATTCAAGAGGATTTTTTCGATTACGTTTAAAACCTCCATTCTTGAAATCAAATTCCAATAAACTATGGATGGTCAATGCTTTTTTACCAGTGATTTCGCTCATTCTTTTTGCTGCACGGCCTGTGGGTGCTGCTAAAACAATATTTTGGGTTAATTTTGAAGTGATACACAAGATGGCGTTTGTGATCGTACTTTTACCAGTACCGGGTCCTCCCGTGATGATCTGCAACTTTTCTTGCATAGCCTGTATAACAGCTTCCTGTTGATTGAGTGCGAGTTTAATTTTAAGCTGTTCTTGTACCCACTCAATAGCTTTAACAGTATCGACATTTCTGATAGAACAAGGTGTATTTTTTAGTCGCTTTAATTCTTTTGCTATTCCTGATTCAGCTACAAAGAGGTTTTTTGACCAGATAAATTTTCCTCGTTCACCGGAGTGAATTAGGTCAAACAATTCAATCCGCATGGAGTTTTCTAAGTTGGGGAATTGCTTTTGAACGGACTCTTCAGATACTTCCAAAATGGTAGCAGCTTCTTTGGAAAACTCATGAACGGGATAACAGACGTGTCCTTCGCTGCAAAGTTCTGAAAGGACAAATTCAATTCCTGCATCAATTCGGGTAGAGGAATGTTTTTCAATACCCATTTTACTTGCGATGGTGTCAGCCATTTTAAAGCCGATTCCAAAGATATCGCGTGCAAGATGGAAGGGATTTTCTTGAACTTTCTGAACACTTTGTTGCCCATAAATTTTGAAAATCTTTTGTGCATAGCTGGGACTGATTCCATATTTTTGAAGGAGAATCATGACATCGCGAATGGTTTTTTGTTCTGACCAGCAATTTGCAATAAGATTTAGTTTTTTAGGGCCTAAGCCTGGAATTTCTAATAAACGTTTTGGTTCATATTCAATAACTTGTAGTGTCTCAAGACCAAATTTCTGAACGATCTTTTCAGCATAGACGGGGCCAATCCCTTTGATCAGCCCAGAACCTAAGTATTTTTTTATACCGGTGATATCGGCAGGAGCCTCAATTTTGTATTCATCAACTTCAAACTGTTTACCATGAATAAGATGTTGCTTCCAGTTTCCAGTGCATCGGACTGTCATGCCAGGGATAATAGTTGGCAACGTTCCGACAATGCATGTTAAATCTTTCTTGCTCCGTTCTTTTAATTGAGCAACCGTATATCCATTCTCTGCATTTTGAAAGGTAATACGCTCAACTGTTCCGAAAACTTGTTCCATACACTCTTTTTACCAGGCGTGTTTGTATAAGAATACAGAATCCAGAAGTCAGAATATTAACGAATAGGTCTAATATTCTGACTTCTGGATACTGGATTCTCCTTCATCCTTGTCCCTTATTGTCTCTAACTGCTATGCTTGATCATGATAACGAACGACTTATTTTTAACCCATAGGCAATGAGTGTTATCCGTGAAAAAATTTATTTTAGCTCTCTTTTTTATTGCATTTGGATATCAAGGTTTAGTCTTCGCACAGGAAAAAGTGCTTTACGATATGGACATGGGACCTGAAACTCCAATCAGTGACGATCTCCAGGTCAGAAAACCTGAGTGGAAGTATCGCGACCACAATTTTGATGAGCTTCCTCCCGAAGCGGATTGGCCAGCGCGCCACGCGGACCCTTATCCTGAAGAAGTGATTATAGAACTTGACCGCAGCTAATGCCTATTTATAGCAAAACTAGCTTAGAGACGCTTCGGCATAAGATTGATCTGGTCGAAGTGCTCTCAAGTCACATTGAGCTCAAGCGTGCAGGATCTGCCTACAAGGCGCTATGCCCTTTTCATGACGAAAAAACACCTTCATTTACATTGCAGAAAGGGGACTTACACTACCATTGCTTTGGTTGTGGTGCACATGGAGATGCAATCCAGTTTTTGATGAATTATCAGCGGCTAAGTTTTTCCGATGCAGTGGAGTCATTGGCGCAACGTTTTAATGTGATTCTGGAGACAGTAGAAAAAACGCAAGAGTATGAAGGCCCAAGTAAGGGGGCCATGAAGGAAGCGATGGAGCAAGCTTGTAATGCTTACCATTTTGCTTTATTGCATACACCGGAAGGACATCAGGCTTTAAAGTATTTATATGGCCGAGGAATAAACCTAAATTTCATTCGACAATTTCGTGTAGGACTAGCACCCAAACAATCAGGATGGCTTTTCACAACAATGGAATCAAAAAAGATTCCTAGAGATGTCCTACTTGCGACAGGCTTAATATCAGAGCCACGAGAGGGGAGCTTTCGTGAGTTCTTTCATGATCGGATCACATTCCCCATTCAAGATGCTGCCGGGGCGGTGATTGGATTTTCAGCCCGTAAATACAAGGAAGAAACTTTTGGCGGCAAGTATGTAAACACTCCTGAGACGCCGTTATTCAAAAAATCGAGAGTCTTATTTGGCTTAAATTTTTCCCGCAAAAGGATTGCTAAGGAGCGCAGAGCCATTGTTGTTGAAGGGCAGGTGGATTGTCTAAGGCTTATTGCTGCTGGATTCAATTTCACTGTGGCGGGCCAAGGGACTGCATTTGGTGAAGGACATGTGAAAGAACTGTTAAATCTTGGACTAAACCAAGTGTATCTTTGTTTAGACTCCGATCCGGCTGGACAAGAGGCAACGAATAAAGTCGGTAATCTCTTCCAAAAGGAAGGGGTGGAAGTTAAAGTTGTCAAATTACCTGAAGGCCATGATCCAGATTCATTTCTACGCCAAAAAGGAGCTGAAGGTATGATTCAGCTGCTGCAAACAAGTGTTGACTACCTTTCATTTTTGGTAAAACATCATGCAAGATTTATCAATATGAATACTCCAGCCGGTAAAACGGAGCTTGTGCAAACACTAACAAAGCAGATCAGAGATTGGAACCATCCTGTCATGGTTCATGAAAGCCTTCGAAAGCTTGCTCAGCTCGCTCAAGTACCGGAAGAGATGATTGGTGTTGGACAGGAACATATTCCCAATATCTATATCAAGAAAAGTGCAAGCATCGGAGTTCAAACTGTTGATGCTGACAGAATTCTGGAGACCGACTTTTTGCGTTGGGTACTACTTACAGCCCAGACTCATCCGGAGTTGTTAAAACTCGCCAGAGGCCATGTCGATTTAGAACAGTTAAATGTGAATATTTGTCGTCAGATCTATCAAACGTTTTTAGAACACCATGACCAAGGCAAAGCATGCGATTTTCTTTCTTTAGCAATCGATGTGGACGATGCTGAAGCACAGACTCTGCTTGCTGAGCTATTTCAAAAGATAATTAATAAAGATAGGGTAGAGCAGCACTTTTTGGAGACAGTCCAAAAGATTTTGGACCGCAACTGGATGCATAAAAGGGAATCGATACGTCGCAGAATTCAAAGCGGGGAGTGCTCTGATGAGGAAGCGATGCAGCTCGCTAAAGAGTTTGCAGAACTAAAAACCTCGCCCAAAGTAAAGTTTGTGAGTGCAACCCAGAATTAACCACGGAGGGCGTGGAGGGCACGGAGAAGACAGAAGACAGAAGACGGAAGACGGAAGAAAGTCCAATGGACAGCATGGACAATATGGGCAGTATGGATAAAATGGACAAAATGGACACAGTGGACGAAGTGGGCTAGCAAAGGCCACCGCTTTTTTGCTAGCCCACTTTGTCCACTGTGTCCACTTTGTCCATACTGTTCATTGGGTTTTCTTCCGACTTCCGTCTTCTGACTTCTGTATTCGGTCCTCCGTCTTCCTTGTTTTATCTTAATGTAATCTTTAAATTTTAATTAAAATAATTTATATATTACTTGCTATTTAATAATCTATTGTGTATAATAAATATTTAATTATTTTTAATATACACAATAAGTAAATCTAATGAGTATCGCTGACTTAACAAATCTATATAACAATGTCGTTAAGCATGAGCTACCTATTGATAGTTTGAGTACGCTTTTTCCAACAAACAAATTAAACCCGGAAATCCTTACAAAAATTAAGAATATTTATCTTAATGAACGGACACACTTTTCTTCAGAACTTCAAAAAAGCGCTGGATTGTCTTGGGTCGGCAGAAAGTTTTTTAGTCTTTCAAGAAAGCTCTATTCCTTCTTCTGTGAAGCAACAACAGTAAACATGACTTTAACTTTGTTAAAGCAGGTCCATGATCATTACAATAGCCAAGAGAAAATCATTAGAAAAGATCTTTTGTCCACAATGGGGTCCAATCAAGAGTCTCCCTGGAATGAAGAATCTCCTTGGATGGCCAAAAAAGAAATTTCTAATTTAATAAAAGAAGTCCAAGCAAAAAGCAGAAGTAATAAAGATGATCTTAATGGGACTATTATCAAAGAAGATTTCTTAGATCAAATTAAAGTAAAAATCACTAAAAAACTTGAGGAAGATAAGCTCCCTGGACAACTGTTTGCTAAAGTATTTGGATTGGAAATCGAAGAGATTCGCAACGCCAATCTTTTACTTTGGAAAAAATTTGATTCTATCGCAGCCTTTTTAGCAAAAGTTCACCCTGCATTAATAGAGCAATATAAAAATCAAACAGGTCAAGCTAATAATGAAAATCTAGACAAAGATTCTCGTGAATATGCGGATAGCCTTATTAAGGTTGTCATTAGTGAAATTAAACCTGACGATACCCTTGAGGAGGTTCAGGAAAATTTAGACTCCAATATCAAACCTCTCAAAGAGGAAGCATTCAAGGTTCTTAAAAGTAGAGCTCCATTGAAAGCTGATGGATTTTTGGACGAAACCGCTGAAAAAGAGATTAGAGTTAGATTTCAAGAAATACAGAGGCATGAATTTGATAATCATCAGGTATTTCATCCGAACAACTTAATTGGTATTGATTTAGTTATTGTTAAAATTAATGAACGGATGGTTGGGGTCGTTGAGCAAAGGAAAAGAGATAGCTATTTGCGCTTTTGTAAAGAGCTTCGTGGTGCAATAACAACTGCACATGAACCATTTTTGAGGAACCTCAAAGAAAATAACTATAGTTTAGAAGCTTATAGAAACACCTTCAATCATCTGTATAACAAGATGGTTGGACTGGATTACGAAAAGAATAGGGAAGAGTTTTCTGCTACAGTTCAAGCGTTGTACGATGCTCTTCCACAACATATCAGCCATCTAAATGAAGCGCCTGTTAAGCAATTTGATGAAGCCGCCAAAGAAAGTTTAAAAAAAGAGGCAAAAGCCAAAATTCATGAAAATGAGTTTAGAGAGAAACAAAAAGAGGGATTTAAACTTCTAGTATCACTCCTAAAAAAAGTTTTAGAGATAAAGATCAACGAAAAAAATGCAATCGTAGCTGAAATCGACTACAAGCCACTTTTTGATATTACACAAGGGAAACAAGGGGAGCAAGCGCAAGAAAGTAGATTGGCTGACATAAAAGATTATATTTTGGATCTGATTGCATCTAGAAATAAGGGTGATCCAAAATTAAATGACATGTTGAATGAAGCCAATCAACTATTTCTTAATCTCTTTAAAAAGATCGAATCATATCAGCTAAAATCTTTACCCTCCGATAGTCAAGCACAGGTCAAGCTTCCCATAAGGGCCCTTTTGCGTGAGGCTCTTGAGATTCGGACTCGCGTTTTAGAAATCATACAAAGTCGTGGTCAAAAAATAAATGTTCAAAAATTACCGAGTCTTAATCAGAAAGATAACTTGTCATTATCGCATCAAAGCCTTCTAGGTAATTTAGAAGCTATAGAGCTGAGATATACCTCACAGATGTCAAATTTCCTTTCTGATCATACAGCTGAAGACTTTCTATTAGATGTGAATGAAGGAATGCTAATAAGTGCTAAAAAGGGAATGAAGTATCTCGGTGATCTTTTAGACAAATTTGTTAGAGAGCTGAAACCTAAAATTGTAAGTTCTGCAACAGAAGGCCTGCCGTCTTCACAGATTAATCTTGCAAGTCCTGAATATGTACCCAGCATAAAAGAAGCTCCTGAAGAGGCAGCTGCAGTTAAAAAATATACCTGGGAAGATTTAGCACATGTGCAATATGCTCCAAGCTATCTGTACGATTCTACTTTCATTGATGTGTCACGGGTAAATGAATTTGCTGGCAAAATTGCACCACTCCATCGTGATGCAGCTGCTGCTAATGCTAAATTTATAGAATTACTGAACAATATTTTTAAAATACCCTATGCTTCACGTACTGCTTATAGCGATGGGGGCTTAGACTTTTGGAGGTATGTCCTTCCTGCGATGCCACAAATAGTTAAAATATGGCAGCAGCCGCAAGTTCCAAGCTTATTAGATCTACTCATTGAAATGGATACAGAAGCTGCAACTGTTGCTTATCTTGGATGGCTCATTGCTCATCAAAACAAACTTCAAGATGTTAAAGAAGATGACCCAATTCATTTAAACACACTTCTTAGCAAGCTGGGGCGAAAAGCTACAAAGTTGGTGGAGCTTCAGGCGCTTTTCAAAGATATCCACGCCAATTGCGATAGCTTTATTTTTAATAGAGCTAAAAGCATTGCAAAAGGTGGTGCGCTTGCTGGGGGTGTTTTCTTGGCTGCAGGGTTATTTTTTAGGATAAATTTAGAGGGCACTACAGCTAATAAGCTTCTTCAAATTGCAAATGCTGCTGTTGAAAAATACATGAAAATTAAAAGAAGAAAAGAGATTCTTAAATTTTTCATATTTCTACTGCAAGGTCTTACAGAAAGGCATAAAATTGAAGAGTTGCTTTCTTTAATTCCGTGTCTAGAAGATTTTGCAAAAGCTGTGAGTGAATCCATTGAAGTCAAGGGGGATAATTATACTTTAAAGTCCAAAGAAAATATTATTAAAAGTTATCCAATTCTTGTTAAACGTCTTTCGAGCACCCTCTCTAAATTTATTGCGGATGGGTCTCAAAATCCGATTGAGAAAAGGATTTTTGAAGCTATCCAGACTAATATCCTCAACTTCAAATTAGATCTCGAAAACAAAGATTTTTACTCCCAAATTTGTGGGAAGCTAACAGATACTCTAGATAAAGGATTGGGATTTGATGGAGAGTTTGCACAAGGTGTTCTAAATAAAAGTCGTATATATTTCACGAGTTACAACTGATATGGGAAATAATGTCACTTTTGACAATCGAATTGCACAGGGGGTTTTTACTTTAGCGGCTTTGCAAAATCCCAGTGAAGTAACGATGACATCGATCTACAAGGACCGGGAATTTGTTTATTCTGAGGAAATTCTGAGAGGAAAAATGAGTTCGGTGGGGAAATGGTTTTTCACAAACCTTACCTCTCTTTATACCTTTTTTCAACGTGACACTGTATATAATGTCGTCAGAGCAATCATTTCAGATTACTTAAATCATGTTTCAGAGGCTAATTTTAATACTGTTTCTGGCGCTGTGATTGCGAATATGAAAATTGAGGGGCAACCTAACCCATGGATATCTGAGGATCAAGTCAAAACTTTACTACAGGAAGTCAAAACTACTCAAAAAGAGAAACTGTTTGTTCCAGATGAATTCAAGAAAGAAGTTCTTCAGAAAATAAAGAAAGTTGTCCTAGATAGTTCTCCAGTTCAAGCACAAATCGTATTCAACAGAATATTCTACAGAGGTATTCAAAGCTTTAATTCGAATAACTGGAACTTAGTTCAGCGAATCAATTCTCAGGTTCTTCCATTATACGAAGATTTGATTGAAAACTACTTAAGTTTGTTAGAAAAATCACCTGAAAATCATATTAAAGCTAAAGAATATGCTAAAGCAATTATCACAAAACTGATTGAAGGTTTAAGTATTTCGTTAGAGGTAAAGGTTGATGCTTCTTCATATGTGAATGAAGCAATTGAAGATGCGAAAAGAAAGCTCGTCAGTGAATTTAAAATCTATTTACCTCAATTCGATGAATCGCTTCGAAAGAATATTTTAGCAGAATTTATCACTTATGTCTCTCGAACAATGAAGGAACAAAATATTCTCGATAGACATCATCCGAAATTAAAGGAGATGATATCAAGCTTCTTAGAGCAGCTTTCTCATCTCAAAAAAGAGGAAATGCAGGAAAAGTTCTGCAATGGTTCTAGAAATGATCAGATTTTAGATGAAATCTCTGCCCCTAAACTTCCTGTAACAATTTCCCTTCTTACAGTTGATGAGCAAAAAACAAGAGAAGCAAATGTAAGAGGAGTTTGTTCGAAAGTCAGCGATGCCTCAAAAATTTATGGTTCTCCAAATGATTGGCTGTCGGATGAAGAGATAGATAAAATCGGCGCAGAAATTATTGCTAAAAGCCCTATTGAACTTTATGAAACAGAACATGCACAGCAGGCATTATTTAATGAAGTCGTAAAGAGAATCCTGAAATATGTCCCTTCAAAGTTACCTGCTCCTCTATCAAAGTTATTTAAAAAGGTTGAGAGGTATAATAGAAGCTTTAGAAAAAGATATAATTATTGTCTGAATAGTCAGCAGGAATTAACTTCTATAGACAAAGCAAGGATGGAGGCTGAACTTAGAAAAACAGGCTCTGAAATATATAATGATATTTGGACAAGATTTCATAATTTAAATAGACTTTTTGAAGGAGAAAAGGGAAGATCTTCTGATCAATACCGCAGTTTATACTCTAATAGAAATGATTCAATAGACGAATTAGGGTCAAACTATGCCAAATCACTGATAAATTTATTGATTACTCACGGAAGCATAGGTGAGTTTTATGATTATAAAGCCTTCCAAGAGCTTCGGGATACATGTATTGATTTAAAGAAAAGACAAGCTCTTCTTGTTTTTAAAACAGCGTTTATTAGTAGAATTCCTCAAGATGTAAGTAAGCCTGTCAGAGCTATAATGATTCGTGACTTTTTGCGAATTTGCGAAAAGTTTATGTCAGACTATCAAGTTTTCGATCAACACATCGTAGATGAATTTAGAATCGATTATTTAATAAACTACGTACTCAATGATGTAGATAATTATATAAGAGTACACACCAATTCGCCTGAAGCTATTCATGCAATGAATTGGTTAGACATGCAGGACAAACAATCCATTCCAATTTATTTTCTCGACTACCTGTATCTTATAAAAGATCAGCCTAACAAACTGCAGTATATTAAGAGTTTGGTTCCACATGCCGCTAAGTTGTTGTCAGAATTACACCTTCATAAAGATCAAGAAAATGCAGAAAAGTATTATCTGGAGAAGTTAACAATTTTTAGTTCATTAATTAAAGATGAACATTTTGTTGCTTCAGAGCCTAAGCTTAGAAAATTTTTGAATGATTTAAAGGAAAATGGAATTTATATCCCTGAAGAACTCCTAAGCTCAGTTTTTCCTTATCTTCCTAAAATTATTGAAATCTCAAATCAAATTGAAAAACCTAATCTATTAGAAATAAGAAAATCTTTGCCTGAAATTGAATCGCTATTGGTTCATTTCCTTTGGCATCTAAAAAGCAATAACGGAAGTTTAGTTCACTGTCTGCAAGATATTTTTGAATTCGGTTCACACTTCATTGTTCAAGACATACAGGAAATGAAAGATCCAAAAAATATAAAGCGCAAAGAGCTCTATCAAATTCTTGCAACAGTGAATGCTCAATTGCAGGGGATAGGAGTTGGAGCGGCATTAGGGGCAGTGAATTTTGTAAACGGAGTGGATAAAGGGTTTAACTTTGCTAGAAATCTTGTGGGTCTTGAATCTAAATATTCTGATCAGCAAATTATTGGTAAGCTTTTAGAAATGGTCAATGGATTAAAAAACAAATTCATTCCTAAAACTGCTCCCAAAGAACTATTAGCCTTCGTAGATTTTGCCATTCATCTTACCAAAGGTGCCATTGAAAATCACCGGTTAATACCGTTTATAACCTGCTTTGACTCTTTTAGAACTCTAATGGGTAAACTTGAGAAAGCGGTGGATCCAAGAAAAACATTAGATGATGACGCTATTAACGGTGTGCTTAAGGAATATTTCGAATTCAGTAAATATCTTACTATTGCTCTTGAAGGATTGTTGAAAGAAGTTAAACATAATACATTTGAAAGCAATTGTCTAAATTCTATTTTTAAAGCCCTTAATGGTTTTCAAATCGACGTTAATAATCCTAACTATTTAGCGCAAGTGATCCAGGGTATTATTGTTCCTATTGCGGAAGAAATTTTGAAAATGCCTGGATTGGTCTCTGGAAAAGATCACGAGCAATTAGAAGTAACTTTTTTAGATGAAAAAAGACTTAGTAAGATTTAATTTTTTTAATTTTTATAATTAAGGTAATAATTTATGGCGTATGAAGTAGATAATAACAGAAGACTGTTTGATGGCTTTAACATTGATAACTTAAGGCTAATTACTGGGATAAATCCTGAGGCAGAGAATGTCAATTCAATACCGAAAATAGATGTTATACGTCAGATTTATCTGAATCGATCTTTTGAATTCACAACCGAAGTAAAAAACAGAGCTGGGATGTCGCTTTTTGGAAGAGCTGTTTTTTGGTGCAGTCGGAAGGTTTATTCTTGGGGAGCTGAAAGAGTGCTTATCAAGATGACTAAAGAAATCGTGAGCAATTATGTAGCAGCTAGAAAAAAAGATGGTGATGATTTGAATAGTGCTAATCGCGCTGTTAAAAATAGGATCGTTTCTGAAATTCTTGAAAAGACAAAGATTGCAGGTCAGCCTACTCCCTGGTTGAGTCAAGAGCAGGTTCAAAACTGTGTTGAGTCTGCAACATTGAATAAAAATAATTATGCGACAGAGGAGCAAGCTATAGTCAAAGAAACATATACCGGTTTAATTGACATAGTGAAAAATAATATCCGTCAGAGAGATCTTCCAGGAGAGTTATTTGGCAAAATTTATCGAAATATGGAAGAGAACCCTTCAAAATTACTTGAAGAAGGGGCTTGGAGTAGGTTCAATGAACTAAGTACAGATTTAATCACCCAAAGAGATAAGTTAGTTCGCATACTTCCTGGCATTTCAGAAGAAGAAAAGAATGGTGCAGCAAATGAAATTCTTAGAACTGCTTTAAGTCAAGATGCACGGTCAGCTCAGGATGAACTTTCTTTGCTAGTTAAAGAGAAAATGCATCAAAGACTTCAATCCTTGCTGAATCCTGTAGTGATGCCAGCTCATTTTGATGAAGCTACAAAGAAAAATGCAATGCTGCGCATGAGTGCATTAATAGCGCAGAAATCAAATGGTCTTGAAAATAATTTAGATAGATTGGCCGATGTGGTAGCTGAAACGAATACGACAATAGGCCAGTTAATAAACGAAATTTCTATTGAAAATCATCCAGAGCGATGCAGAAAAGAGACAAAGAAAATTTCTGATACCTACGAAAGCTTCTTAACTTTCCTTTCTGACGAAAGGAAGAGAGCCTATTTAGAAAGGTTTGAAAGGGAAAAACGAGCGCTTGAACAACTTTCACCTGTAGATGATCAGGCGAGTATTAGTGAGAAATTAAAAGTTCTAGACAATTTGTTAGTTGCTGTTGTTGAAGAAGAACTCGACGTATTAAGACAGATAAGGGACTGCTATAACAATGCCCTAAATTCTGCGCTTGATGCAGTAGTAGCATTGTGGAATTTTAGACTTCAACCCGTTATTGAAATGATTCAGAAAACAGAAAAATCTCCAGAATGTAATTTCAGTCTTAATGAGGAATTAGTACTAGCTGGAAAAGACAAAGGAAATGTTTTAGATAAGGCCTCAAGACAACTTGCAGAAGTTCCGCAAAAGATCAAAATAGACAAAATAAAAGATCTTAAAATTAAGCAAACTGTTAGTGATAGACTCAGATCCTATATTGATGGTGCTACAACTTCTTTTGGTAGAGATTTTAGAAACTTTAATCCTAAATTAGATGTCAGGGCTTTGTACAATGATGCATTGACAGCTAGAAATGATATTGTTGAGACTCTTTTAAATAATCAAAAGGACAAGGTTTCAAATAAGATTAGGGAGTACATGAAAGTGCTCACTGATAAAACAAGTGCGGAGATGGAAGCTTACCAAACTCAATTTTCCAATAAGTTAGGGAAACTGAGTAGGAGTATCAACTGTAATCTTACAGATTATAATAGCAGTCTCAAAACATTTGACGACCACATATCTGAGGTTTCCAGGCTTCGTGATCGTATTAAGGAAGCTTTGGAACAAAGAGCTCGAGAATCTCAGTCACCGGTTGTGCGTCAGCAACTAGAGGTTGTGGTTGATCACCCTAAAGAACCCTCAGGCTCAGGCGTTGCAATCATTTTAAACAGTGTATAAACTGTGTTGCTCGCGTTCTTACGCTCAATAACCTTATAGTTTGCGCGTAGCGCCCTGAATTGCTGCACTTAAAGCTGTGGAGCGCCACCGCATTCCACGGCCTGCGGCAAAGGCTGGGAAGCTTATTCCATCACAGCAAAGTCTGGACTCTGTTGCAGGATGTTCGTCACTCACCGCATAGCGGCAGCTCCACTTCGTTTCGCTACTGAATCCAGGGCGCTACGCGCAAGCCACAATTTACTTGTGCTATTAGGCCTGGATTTTGCTGAAGTCGATGAGGCGGCCGAAGAGGTTGAACACCCTTTGCAGCAGCGCTAGCCTGTTCTTTCTCAATTCTTGGTCATCTGCCAAAATCTTGACCTTGTCAAACAGCTCCGCCAATGCAGGCTGGATCTGCGCGATCAGCTGGTAAGCCTGATCATATGAGTGGCTTTTCATGCTCTGGTCAAACTGAGCCTCAATCTGGTTCATTAGCTTATCCAGATCTTGTTCCGGCTTCTCGATTAATAGATTCGAAGAAAATGTCCCATTCTGACCATTTTGCTTCACCTCAATTTGACCTTTCGCTCTTTTATAAACTTCATAAAGCAATGGAAATTGCACACTACTCTTTCTAAATCTGTTTAATGCCTCGACTCTGCAAAACGTATCGTAAACATCGTTAAATCCTGAAGACAAGCTTGCTTCGATCTCATCTTTACTAAATCCGTAGTCTAAAAAGACTGTGCGAATTCTATTTGCAATAAACTGCTGAATGTCTTGGACCAAGCTTTCTCTTTGAGCATCGCTTACATTTTTGAATTTTTCTGAGCATGCCCTGATCACTTCAACCAATGGAAGCCTATGTTTTCCAGCAATCAAGGTTTTAATAATTCCTAGCGTTTGCCTTCTTAATGCATAGGGGTCGCTTGAGGAAGTCGGCTTTAAATCCAAACTAAAGCAGCTGATCAAGTTATCAATTTTATCCGACAAACTGACCAAAATTCCACACCCAGACTTTGGCAGGGGTGCATTTTCTCCACGTGGCATCCAATGCTCTTCGATCGCTTGGGCAACCTCTGGAGCCTCCTTATGCGCTAAAGCATAATAATGACCCATGATTCCTTGCAATTCAGGGAATTCATAAACCATTAACGATGCGAGATCAGCTTTGCACAAAATAGCAGCCCTTTCAGCCTCTTTCTCTTTTGCGAGTGGAAGATATTTATGTAATACGGAAACGTGACTGACTAATCTTAAAACCTTGTCATAAACACTGCCTAATCCCTTCATAAAGGTTACAGCTTTGAGCTTTTCATTAAATGCCTGCAAAGGTTGTTTTAAATCTTGCTCATACAAGAAAGATCCATCTGACAATCTTGCAGTAAGAACTTTTTGGTTACCATGTCTGATGGAATCGGTTGGAGGGATGTTGGCTGTGATCACAAAAAGATTTTGAAGTGTTCCATCCTGATGAGCCACTGGAAAGTATTTCTGGTGTTCCACCATTTCAGAGATCAATACTTCTTTAGGTATTTTCAAAAATTCTTTATTGAAGGATGCCGTTGTTAAGCAGGGCCACTCCACAAGGTTCACTACTTGCGGCATCACTCGCTCTTTAGCCAGCATTTTGGCATTAAATTTCTTTTCCAATGTGTCCAACTGAGCTGAAATCTCCGCTTCCCTGGCTTTAGGGTCCGCTAACACAAAATGTTTCTTCGTGAGCTCAAGATAATCTTTCGGATGAGGTATATCGAAGGCTCCAGGTGACAATTGGCGATGTCCCCACGATTTTCTGTCAGAGATAAGTTCTCCTACTTTAAATGGAACAATCTCTTTGCCAAATAGGGCGGCAATCCAACGCAGAGGTCTTGCGAATTGGATTTCGAGGTCTGCCCAGCGCATTTTTTTAGGAAAATCTATTCCAAGGATTAAAGAGGGGAGTTGCTCTGCCAAAATTTGGGCTGTGGCCATTCCTGGTGTATGAATTGTTGCAAAAAGATATTCAGCATCTTTGACTTTGCGAACTTCAACATCCTTGACTTTACCCTCGCGGATGGCTTGCAATGTTGCCCCATCTTTGCCGAGCATTCTAAAGAATCCTTCACCAGCCTGTTTAAGATTGCCATTACTATCAAAGGCTTGTTCGACCCCCGGTCCTTTTTTCTCAGCCACTTGATCAGGCTTTCCTAATGCAAGCCCTTCAATAGAGGCCGTAAGCCTTCTTGGAGCTCCATAGGTTGTAAATTTTTTATAAGTGATGCCATTGGATTCCAGTAGCTGCTTAAGACCTTTTTCGAGATTGGTCATCCCAATGGGTACAAATGTAGCTGGAAGTTCCTCACATCCGATTTCGAGAAGAAAATCTTCAGAAGCTTTTGGATCGGCTTTTAATAGTGCAGGAGCAATCTTTGG
The DNA here is from genome assembly GCA_039806825.1 of Parachlamydiaceae bacterium. GTDB lineage: Bacteria > Chlamydiota > Chlamydiia > Chlamydiales > Parachlamydiaceae > JBDHQB01. The sequence continues at coordinate 34,694 of JBDHQB010000016.1, forward strand.
GACAACAGCAACACTTTCACGAACTATTCCACTGAAACGGTCCATCAAAGGATAGCCTAGTTCTTTACGGCTTTCTGTGTAACTCTGTGCAATCTGTTTTGCTAGGTCGCGAATCCGTCCAATATAGCCTGTTCGTTCACTCACAGAGATGGCACCACGTGCATCCAAAGTATTAAAAGCATGAGCAGCTTTCATCACGAAATCGAAAGCCGGAAGAGGCAATTTTAATTGGATGAGCCTTTGAGCCTCTTTTTCGTAGTCATCGAAGTGACGGAACCACATTTCTGCGTTGGACTGTTCGAAATTGTAGATACTGTTTTCAACTTCATTTCGGAGGTAGATATCTCCATAGGTTAAGGTATCGCTCCACTGAATATCCCAAAATGCATCCACTTTTTGCAGGTAGGTGGTTAGTCTCTCAATTCCATAGGTAATTTCCCCCGTGATAGGTTTTAGCTCTTGGCCTCCCAGTCCTTGGAAATAGGTAAATTGGGTCACTTCCATCCCATCCATCCATACTTCCCAACCAAGCCCCCATGCACCAATGGTAGGGTTTTCCCAGTCGTCGTGAACAAAACGGATATCGTGTTCTTTTAAATTAAACCCAATAGCTTCAAGCGATTGTAAATATAAATCTTGAATGTTGAGCGGCGAGGGCTTCATAATCACTTGATACTGAAAGTAATGTCCTTGGCGGTTAGGGTTTTTCCCATAACGTCCATCGGAAGGTCTACGGCATGGCTCTACATAAGCAGCTCTATAAGGTTCTGGGCCTAGGCTACGTAAAAATGTTGCAGGATTAGAGGTCCCTGCCCCTTTTTCAATATCGTAAGGCTGATGGATGATGCATCCTTGTTTTTCCCAAAACTCTGATAATTTCCTTAGGATTTGCTGAAACGTTGCCATAGGTTCGATCCTTCTATTAAAGATCGCCTATCATATCCAAAAAAAGCATTTTGCTCCATATCTTCTAAATAGATCTGTACTTTATAAATATCGTAATCTTCTGTATAAACTATGCAATTTCAAGAAATGTAAGGACCTTGGATGGCCTCAGTTGGAAGATGCTCGAATTCGTATCTATTATATCCAAATTTGCTTACCCCGTCCGATTTTGAAGTCGTTAAATCAACAATCCAATTAATCGAACAAGAGCGCGAAGATCCCTCCTTTGTGCAACTTCCTTGTTTGCATATTACAGACAATGAAGTAACTAAAGCTTTACTTAGGCACGACCCATTTTATCGCGATTTAAGACACACATGTGGAACTTGTAAACGTAAAGTGACTGCAATCTTTCATTCAGATGATTCAGATGTCAGAGTTATTACCCGAGATGCTCTTGAGCAATTGACCATCATACACAATAGATATCTAAGAAACATTTCAGTTTTTGTATCTCTGAAAAGCCTTGAAGGGATTGCAAAAGAATTTTTAAATTCATCTCTTCTCAGTTGTGGACATACTCCTCCTGAAGAGGTGAATCCAACTAAAAGAGTGAATAAAAAAGAGGATAATGAACTTTACCTATGTAAGAAGCATAAAAAGGGTGTTCAACGTCCAATCTATCTCTTGCCCAACATGACTCTGCGAAGAATTGGGAAAAGTCTATTGAAAGTTGTTGAGTGTGCAAGAAGACAGGTTGAGGAAATTCGAGTTTTCCATTTAATCGAAAATCCAAAAAAAACATGGACTCCTATCTCTAGCGCAATGCAGAAAGTCAGGGATGATTCACCTGTTTGGAAGTGTTACATTAGGTTTATTTGTACTCTTGGTCACCATGTAATGGGTAAATCATTTCCACCACTATTAAAAAATCCCACTCTTGCACCTATTTGTGCTAGAGTATTTTTAGAAGCAATAGAGGATCGAAATACTTGCAATTTTAGCATGTTAAGGTTTGGCTATTGTTTAAATCTACATACAATTCTTCCTGATGAATTTACAGATAAAACCAAAGTTTTGGCCCGCAAAATTGAAGAGGGTGATATAAAAGATGCTGCTGGAGCGGTTGAAAAACATCCCTATGTTTTAACATTTTTTTCAACCTCTTCAAGGTTATCATCGGATTTGTATCTCAAGCTAGTGGCACTTTTTACGATTAAGCGTTGGTCGTTACCAAATGATATTTTAGTTGAAATTTGGGATTCAATTTTTCAAAAATGCAGAAGCGCTGAATTTAAAAAATTATCCAACTTTTTATCTTGTCATTGCACATATCTTCCTATTGCCGCTCTTTCAAATGAAAAATTTTTCGAATTTGTTGCAATTCTTTTAGAGCAGTCCAATGTTGCTGAGATACATTCTCCTCAGCTTGTGGGTATGACAGGATTAGTAGTTAAAAAATTCGAGGGTAAACCTGAAGCAACTAGAATTACACAAAAGTTGATAGAATTTTATCTGAAGGGTCATAGTTCAGCATGGTTAATTTCAGCTCAAACTGAGTTAAAAAATTTATTGATGCGATTGCTGAGAGATTCTCCTTGTGAACGGCAAGAAATATCCCTACTAATTCAGAAATGTATTAGGACTTCAAGAAGCTTAAGATGCTTTCTTCCGAAAGATAATCTTTTACTTATTGAACATTTAGTTCTTTACCCCACAAATAATCGAGAAGAAAATTTTATTTGTACGGTTTTCTTGATGCAGAATGAGACAATTTTGTCTTTTGATCTTCTCATGAAGTTTTTGCGTAACCATTCAGAATTTTCAAATAGACAGGAATATAGAGATACTATTTTAAGGCTCAAAAGTGCTTTAGAAAATATTATAAATAGCGAAAAAAAGGCAATTTTTGAAGAGAGGGTTAGGGAGTATTTTCAACTTGCTTACCTCATATCCAAAGGTAATAAAAAAAGTATTAAAAAACTTTTCGATTTTATCCATAAAAATCAAAGTAATAAATTTAAAGCTGTTCAACAGTTAATCATCGAACTTTTGAAAAACTCTGATAAGTACGCACTACCAAGCTAAAGCTATTATTTCACTTCCGTCAATTTTCAGAAAATGAATGGGCAAAGCTTACTTCAAACTCGACTTTTGCATTTTGCTATAAAATATTGAATTTTGAATACTTAGGAATTCAGAAGACAGAATCCAGAATTCAGAAGAATATTTGAAGTTTTTTCCTGCATTAGTTCTGAAATGCTAATGTCAGGGCATGCAATATTCTGACTTCCGAAGTCCGACTTCTGACTTCCCCAAAAAATGCTAAAGTCAGTTCAAAAGGCGATAGGGTAAAAATTCTTAAGCTTGCCCAGTTCATTTTTCGACAAAAGAGTTTATTGATTCAGGGCGTTAAACTTTTCGTTCTTGGCATTTTTTCACGTCCGTAAATATTTGCAATGGCCTCAAAAGCTTCAGGGACACTTAATCTTTTTGCTGGATCCTCCATTAACAGCGCATCAATAACTCCTTCCATGGTATCTAAACTTATATTCCCTTTACCATAGTGTTTGACGCTTTCTAAGTAGCCTTGGTAATCCTTCCTCTTAGCAATGTCAAAATAGAATGCTGGTGCATTTTCTCCAGTACCTGCCTTCATGATCATAAACAACACAACCCCTAACCCCCAGCTATCCCATGCTCCAGAATGAATGGTATTTTCTTCACCAAGTGCTATGTTTTTGATGACTTCTGGAGGACAATAAGACTCTGAACCTTCATAAGTAGGGCTAGTATCATTGAGTCTACGGCAAAAGCCGAAATCGCAAAGCAGAGCATTTCCATTTCTATCAATAAGGACATTATCTCCTTTCATGTCTCGATGAGCAAAACCCAATTGGTGCAAAGTGTTGAGCCCTTTCGTGATTTGAAAACATAGTTTCAGTTTATCTTTTTCTGGTAATCCACCTCTGATAAGCAAATCGGCCAGATCTTCTTGTGCTCTGTCGACGTAGACCTGAGTTTGCTCTTCAGGCTTGTTGGTTCCTTCTTTTATTTTGTTAAAGCACAAGATATCCCTGGGCTTTAATAGTCCCTCAAGATCTGTTCCTTTATTTTTTTCTTGAAGTAAGAGTTTGAACATCGCAATTTCATTTTTCCAAGCTCGATTGCATCCCTTTACATCCTTTAAAGGTTTCAAGCGTGCGATTGACGAATTAGAAATGATGTCCAACCCTGCTTTGATTCGTTTACAGCCTGCTTTTGCAATGAGATGTCGATGATGAACATAGATTCTATCTTTATGGCCTGTAGCTATTGAATATTCATGGCGAGAAGTTTTTTTCTCAAAAAGAGCCTTTCCTTTCATTCCAGAAAGTTGTTCTTGCCATTCGTTCTTTTTTGTTCCGACTTTACACAAAGTTTTGTAAAGCCTAGATTCAACTAAACGATCACTACTAAATGTACTTTCTGCAGTATTTTTTAGATTGAGAAATTTTAAGGCGGTTTCTTGCATACGGGTCTGTACTAAAGTTTTTAATACATCACCTGGGTTTTTATTGTTCGTTACCGTTCTTCTAAATTCCCCGTGGCTGATCAAGCCTGTGCCCATGTACTGATCGCTTGTAGATACAAATACTCTCTCAGCAGCGTGAATAGTCAGGGTCGAAGGGGATAATTCTTCTCTATATTGTTTCGGCGCAATAGGAAGCGCTGCATTTTCTATATGCTCTAGTCCTCTTATGACAAGAGAGTATCTACCGTTTTTATGGACGATAGACTGTGGAATTGTAGGATTTAAATTTGATGATTCTGGAAGACCTGGACCAACTAGCATAATAAACTCCTAGTTTATTACTAATTAATCTGAAACGTGCATCCAGTAATTGAATATATAACAAAATTATTAACATCGTATAATTAATTTATTAAAAACATGTTAAGTTAAAATTATAATTTATATGGTTAAATACCAATAAGTTAATAAACTTTTAGAGAAGGAGAAAACTCCTGGAAAAGTATTCTTTAATAGAATATTATATTTCTAAAATTTAATAACTTTGGTCTGATTATGCGAGATTTATGCTCACTTTTCCCTGATGAACTCAAAACTTTAATTAAAGAAGCAGGCGAAAAGGACTATCACGCCAAGCAGATTTTGGATTGGGTTTACCATAAGGGGATCCTAGATTGGGATAAAATGACCAATTTGAGCAAGGATTTACGGCTTAAGCTCTCTCAGCTATTTCGTTTGTCATCCCTTACCCTGGTCAAAACGACAGACTCAAACGATAAAGAAACCTATAAATTCCTTTGGAAATTAGATGATGATTCCTTAGTTGAATCCGTTTTGATTTGCTCTGGCGACAGACGTACAGTCTGCGTTTCCTCCCAGGTAGGCTGCCCTGCACGCTGCGCCTTTTGCGCCTCAGGAAAAAATGGATTCTTTAGGAATCTTAAACCTGCCGAAATGGTGGAACAGGTTCTGCAAATCAATAATTGGCTGGCTGCAAAGGGGGAAAGGGTTTCCCATGTTGTGTATATGGGAATGGGAGAACCCATGAAAAACTACGAGCATGTGATGAAATCGATCCGGATCTTATGCCATCCAGACTTTCTAGGCCTTTCCCAAAGGAGGATTACTGTTTCTACTGTAGGTGTTGTCGAGGGGATCCGTCGTATGGCCAATGAGGACCTAAAGGTCAATCTAGTCCTTTCACTCCATGCCCCCAATCAACATATCCGTAAAAAGATTATACCTTATGCAAGGCAATACCCCCTTGAAGATGTCATGGCTGCCATGGATTATTATGCCGAGAAAACGAAAAGGGATATCACCTATGAGTACACGCTTATTGCGGGTATTAATGATCATCCTGACCATGCCCATGAGTTAGGCAATTTATTGAGGGGCAAACAAGCGACTGTTAATTTAATTCCGTTAAATCCAGTCCCAGGTACAAACTTAAAAAGACCTGACAAAAAAGCGATCAAAGATTTTAGAGCTGTCCTTTTTGGTCACAAGATTGTCAACACTTGTAGATTCACTAAGGGTGACGATATTGCTGCTGCTTGCGGACAACTTGCGATGCAAGAGCAAAACCTGATAAAATTAAATAAGCAACAACCTCAGGTTCTTCAAGATGACCTTTGATCCATCCAGCTTACAGAACTACCCTAATCTTCCAGGTGTTTACCTGATGAAGAATGAAAAGGAAGAGGTTTTGTACGTTGGAAAGGCAAAGAATCTAAGGCTTCGCATTAAACAGTATTTCATTGCGGGTGGAGATGGAAGGGAAATGATTCCATTCCTTGTCTCAGGAGTCGACCATGTGGAGACGATTGTTGTTTCCTCAGAAAAAGAGGCACTTCTTCTAGAAAACACCCTCATCAAGAAATATAAGCCTAAATACAACGCACTTCTTAAAGATGATAAGACTTTCATTGCCCTAAAGGTTAATACACGCAATAAATGGCCAATGGTTTCCATCGTTCGCTATCGTGGAAAGCCAAAGCCTGATGGACAATACTTTGGCCCCTACACCGGGGCCTACTCAGCCAGACAAACTCTAGATCTTTTGCAGAAAATATTTCCTATGCGTCAATGCTCCGATCAGGAACTTATACGCAGGACGCGTCCCTGCATATTGTACGACATGAAAAGGTGTATAGCTCCCTGCGTAGAGAAATGCACGAAACAAGAATATGACGACCTGGTGGATCACACAATCAAGTTTTTGCGTGGACAAGATAAGGAAGTTCTCAAAGATCTCTATCATGAGATGGAAGCAGCCTCGGAGAAATTAGAGTTTGAGCGCGCTTCCATGCTTTACAAAACGATTCAACAAATTGAAAAGACCATGGAAAATCAAAAGGTTGATAAACCTTTTGGAGACGATATGGATGTGTTGGGAATCTACCGACAAGGGGATGAAGTGATCTTGTCTCAAATGATCATTAGAAACGGACGCCTTGAAGGAAATAAAAATCACAATTTCAATAAAATCGCTGAAGATGATGCAGAATTGCTCCAGAGTTTCCTTTTGCAAAATTACCATGATCATCCTGCTATTCCACACGAGATATTAGTTCCTATCCCTATAGAAAGTAAAGATGCTATGGAGGAAATACTCTCCATGGACCAAAAACGAAGCGTGGAGATTGTCGTCCCTCAGAAAGGTCAAAAGAAAGAGCTTATCGAGATGGCCCGAGTCAATGCTGAAACAGCATTTAAACAGACAAAAGATGCAGTTGCGCTGAAGGAAAAAATATTACTTGAGATGCAAGATAAATTGAGTCTGACAAGATACCCTAAACGAATTGAATGTTTCGATAACTCAAGCTTGAGCGGTGATGAGCCAGTCTCGGTTATGGTGGCATTCACAGAAGGGGTTAAAGACTCTAATCGTTATCGAAAATATAAGCTCAAAACCATAGATCCCAATGATGATTACGGTTCCATGAAAGAGGTCTTGAGCAGAAGATATAAACGAGCCAAAGAAGAAGGAGATCTACCGGATCTTTTGATTGTGGATGGAGGGAAAGGGCATCTCAATATGGCTCACAGAGTTCTCGAAGAATTGGAGATTGCAACCGTAGATGTGATCGGTATTGCAAAGGAAGAAGGGCGGCACGATAAAGGAATGACCTCTGAGCAAGTTTACCTATTAAATTTAAAAGATCCTGTCTTCCTGCAAAGACATTCGAATATTCTGTTTTTACTGCAGCAAATAAGAGACGAAGCGCATCGATTTGCTATTACCTTCCAAAGAAAACGTCGTAATAAAAAAAGCATGAAAAGTGCTTTAGAAGATATTCCTGGAATTGGTCCAGTTAAACAGAAAGCTTTATTACGCCATTTTGGCAGTCTCAAACGGATTTTAGAAGCCTCCCCCGAAGACCTAAAACAGGTCAAAGGAATTACTCAGGCTAATGTGGAGGCCATTAAAGCATTAAAGTTTAGAATCTAGCTTTAGCTGTGTAATGCGTGAAGCTACATGCATTCTACAGCTAAAGCTAAAGTGACTTGCAGGGATATTGCCAATACTTATTTTGCCATTAAGTTGACTGGATCAAGTCTGCTCAAAACTCTGCTAGGTTCTCCCATAGGCATATGGAGATATCCTTTCTTTAATTCTGGGTTTGCATAATTGAAGAATAAAGTGGTGAGAGCAGGATCTGGCAAAACTCTTACACGCTCCAAATGATCTTTTCCAACACAGCACTCAAATTTTGGCAAAAATTTACTTGCAAGCTTTTGGACATCTTCTAAGCTGCTTTCACCGCGTTTAACTTTATTTTCTGCAATCGTTAAAATTCTTGAAAGGGGATCAGTCCCTTTTGTCTCTACTTCCCTAACCCCGCCAATCTTTTCCACAATTTTGTTTCCATTAGCGTAAGAGACCATATATTGCTTTCTGACATTTTTGGAAGAGTGGTCAAGCAGTAACAATGCTGCCCTTGGTTGGTTATTCGTTATTGCAGTATCAATATGATTTCTTGATACATGATCTTTTCTTTGGTTTAAGAGGATTTTAAGATTGGACAAAGCCTTTTCTATGTGCTCTGGGTTATTTTCTTCTAGTAGAAAATCCATGGCAACAGTCAGAGGTCTGTTCATAAAGTTTGGAGGGAGAGAGGGTGCATATGTACTTTCTTGGAGCACTTTAACATTTCTGGCTTCGTAATAACTTCTTTCTCTCGCAAAGTTTCGAATAGGAAAGGAAGGGCGATGAGGAATATCTTGAGGTGCAGTACGGTGAGTTTGGGGTGGAGTATAGTGAGTAGTATGAGGCGAAGTATGAGGAGCTACAAATGCAGGAGGACGACAACGATTTGCGTACATAATTTTTCCTTTGTTAGCCATTTCAAGATCTCTCCCACAATAGCTAGGAATTAAAATTATCTGCAAGCATGGAGGCCAAAATGGACGGCATGGACAGAATGGACAGACTAAGTGGACACAGTGGACGAAGTGGACAAAGCGGAAAGGCTACCGCTACGTCCGCTATGTCCGCTACGTCCATTCTGTCCATGCAGTCCATTTTTTTCTTGGAGGAAATTCCGAAAGTCTGTAATCTACGTACTTCCTTAACGCTTCCCAAGCACGCTTTGGGATGTTAGCTCAGTTGGTTAGAGCGCCACGTTGACATCGTGGAGGTCAGCTGTTCGAGTCAGCTACATCCCAAGTTTATTTCAAAGAATATTTCAAATAAATTCTTGCACCCCATAGCACTACTTCTAGAACAGGTCTGTTTATCTTGATAATTATGCCCTACTATGTTATAATGATAACTTAAAATTTTATAATTAAAGGTTATATGTTAGATCCAGGCTTTTTTGATTGTGTTTACTCTCAAAGAGGAACCAGCTTCGGAGACTTTATAGAAAGCTGCTTCTACCTCGATGGAATCTCAGGTTCATTGGGCACAAGGAAATTTCAGCGCATTAATCCGGATCAAGATACCGTGAAAGAGCTGAAGTCAAAGAATATAGCTTGTTCAGACTGCATCCTAACCGGATTTAAAATCATTGGATTGATCCTATTTTCACCTGTCCTTTTGATTGGAAAAGCGATTAATCGTTCTGGGCATAATTACAAGGTCTCTAGCGACAACCCTCCAGCTTCGGGAAGAGTATCCGATGCCGCAGCTGCAGCAGCTGTTACATCAGCTAGGCCCAACGTTGTAGCAACTCCAGCAGTAGATTCTATTCTGACTTTACTCGTCACTGCACAGAAAACATATCAGATAAGACAAGAGTACGAAAAATTAACACTCGCGGAAAAAAAAGAATTGTACAGCAGGCTGGCAAGTAAAGATCATTTTGAAAAATTATTTATAACCGCTGGAGTAAAATACGATAAAGACATTATGGATGCTGTTCTAAAAGAAAAGCCCTATGATGATTTTGCATCATATGCTGTGAATCTTTATAATTTTTTGAAAAAGCGTAAATATCTTCCCGCGCCCTCATTGTTTGATTTAAAACCGAAGATCGAGGAACGGAGATATAGAGTTCTTTGTGAAGAGGCTGAAAATGAGTCTTTATTTTCAGGAAATGACTGCGCATCAGTGGATGAGGTCGTACGCCGCGTTTCCAGAGGGGATCTAGGTTCTTATGACTTCGAAAAGCGCTTCAAAGCCTTGAAAATAGAAACAAAGATAGAATTTATGTGTAAAGGCAACACAGCATTGCTCGGAAAAATTGCAAACTTTGAATCAGAAAATTACCAGGAATGTGTTCGTAGTGTTATTGAGAAAGAGGACAATCTTCGCGATAATAGAATTCTGGCAATGCTGATCGGGAATAATGATAGAATAGAAGATACGCCCCTTAGGAATTTAAGAAAGTGTTTGCAGTTCCGCGAAGAGTTCAATAAAATGCCGTCTCAAGAACAAGCTAGAATTAAGCAAAAGATGAAGCCAGAGATGTTAAAAATATTTGATGCTCCATTCGAACTTGAAAATGGTAAGATCAAATCTAAAGGCCTAAACGCTGGCCACATTGCAAACTTATTGCCTGAATGGATGTTTGAAGTTATTAGTATGCTTCCCAGCCTACCTGAAGATGATGTTGTAAAAACTATGATTCATAACACTTCACATATTCCATATAGCCATTTGAGAATCGTAATTTATTTAGTTAAATTAACGCTCAAGGCTGAAAAGAAAGATAAACTTGACTCAAAAGATTTACTAAAAATAGCTAATTTTTTCACTGGATTAGACGCATCCAAAACAGCAGCGTGTAATAACTTATTACAATCTATTAGTAGAAGAATTGATCAGACCACTCTAGATGAAAATGAACTACTTCGCCCGATTATGAAAAAAGATTACGATAAAATATATCATGTCTAATACGTTACAGCAACTTGCTTCCAAAATTCTTGCACAGGCTATTGTAGAAGTATTTCCTGGTTCTCTGTTAGTGGGTGGAGGAAATTCCAATATTCAATTTTACTATAGCGTTGTTCTTCCCCAGAAGATTGACCTCTCCATGCTTTGCCTTTTGGAAGAAAAAATGCGCGGCATCATCAAATCGAAGCCTGAATTCAGAATCACAGAAATGATGCCTCGCAATGCTGCAGCTTACTTCGAGCACCATCAGCAGCCTATCCTCGCAGAAAAAGCAGAAGAAATCGAAGATGCCCTTATCGATATCATCGAAATTGGACGATTCAAAGATCTTTGCAATCCACATGACCTCCCCGATGAATTTGAAACTTTTTTCTTTGAGCTCATAGATCTAGAAATTGTTGGACAAGATCGGGAATTTATTGCCAAAATCTCTGGCACTGCTTCCCAAGATAAGGATATTGTCAAAAAAACTATTAAACACTACCGCCAAGCAAAGAAATTTGATCACAAGAATGTGGGACTTGATCTCCAATTGTTTACACCCCTTACCTCTGAACAATGGGTTTGGCTTCCAAGAGGAGAACAAATTAAAAATTCGCTTTTAAGTCTAAAGCTTAACGCTTTAAAGGTTGAAATTCCACAGGATCTTGATCCTACTGCCCTAGGTTTTCCCCATAATAGTCCCTTTGACGCAGCCCCAGCTTGGCATACCTGGCTCTACCAAAATTCAAATTTTTCCCCTGCAAAATATACCTCGATCGTTCAAAAATCTGAATTTTCTAACAGCCCTCAATTCAATGGCTTCCTGCTCAATAGCTCCTATACCCAAGATCTCTCCCATTTCTACTGTAATACTGGAGAACTGGAGAAAGAGTTGATTTATTACTTGCAATTCGTGAGTAAAATCATTAAGATATTTGGTTTTGAGGTGCAGTGGATTTTGCGCAGCACACGTCCTAACTCTAAAGCGAAAGCTTCTGATTGGGATCAGGGAGTTAAAGCTTTAACCTTGGCCGCTCAAACCTTAGGTTTGAATGTCGAGATCTCAAAAGCCCCAGGCGCCAGCAATGGCCCCAAACTCGAAGCGCTTTTCTACGACGCTTTTGGACAGCAATGGTCTGGATCTTTTATCCAAGTCGACTGTTGCCATCCAAAACTCAAGATGAAATCTTCTTTAGGGAATGCTCATCACAAAGAGATGAAAGGTCCTAAAGAAAACTTTCATCTAGCGTTAAACGCACCAAAAATGATCGCACTCTCCGTTTGGGGGTCGCTGGAACGAATGGTCGCCCTCCTTGTCGAACAAAGACAGGGAAAATTGCAATGGCCAACCTTCCTCGATGAAGTGCGGGGGAAAATGAACAGTATCAATGAGGAGTCAGTAAGCTCGATTGAAAGTTAATAGAGAAATACGCGCCCCGAAAGTCCGCTTGATTACTCAAGACGGAGAACAAGTTGGAATTGTTTCCCTGCAAGAAGCCTTAACAATGGCGGATGATGCAGGGTTAGACCTGGTCGAAATTGTTCCCACAGCGTCGCCTCCCGTGTGTAAAATCATCAACTTCGGGAAGTTTCGCTACGACCAAACGAAAAGGGAAAAGGAAAATAAGAAGGCCCAACACCAGATCAAAGTCAAAGAAGTCAAAGTTAAACCTAACATTGACATTCATGACTTAGAAACAAAGATGCGCCACGCAAGGGAATTTCTTACCAAAGGAAATAAGGTTAAAATTACCTGCACTTTCCGCGGAAGGGAAATGGTCCATACCGAAATTGGCGAAAGAATTGTTCGTAAAATGATCGAAGATCTTGATGATGTCGCTACTGCTGAGTCATCTGCGAAAATGCTCGGCCGTACATTAGGTGTTGTGCTTGTGCCCTCTGTAAAGAAGAAAAAAGAGGCGCCGAAATCAGCGCCGACACCGGCGCCTGAAGCTCCCCAATCCTAAGGAGCCAAGGGCTAAGGTATGGAAAGATGTTGTTTGTTAGATTGAACTAACAAGGAATTCAGAAGACAGAATTCAGAAGACAGAAGTGTTTTCGCAAATGAATAGAAGCGATTACAAAACTTCAATAATACTTCTGATTTCAGAATTCAGAATTCTGACTTCCAGAAAGGAACTGATTGATAGGGATCGAATTTAGAGGAGAATGTTAAAGTGCCTAAAATGAAGACCAAAAGAGCCTTACAAGGCCGTTTAAGAGTCACCGGAACCGGCAAGCTCAAACGCGAGCGCACCGGCCGCCGTCACCTCTTAACTGGTAAGTCAGCGAAGAGCAAACGGCAAAAAAGCCGTCCAGCACTCGTTTCTGAGGGTCAGCTCAAAATGTATAAACGCGTGATGGGCCTGTAAGCTAATAGAAGTGTGATAAATTTTACCTGAAGTTGAGCGATCAATGTTCAGGTGTGAAAGGAGTTATAACCGTTCAACTGGCCGAAGAGCTTAAATTGAGCTCCAATGCTAGATGAACCAAACAGTGGAGATAAGCTATGGTTAGAGCAACCAATGCTGTAGCTTCACATCGACGCAAGAAAAGAATCTACAAAGCTGCAAAAGGCTTTGTCGGCGACCGCAAAAACCATTTGCGCCTGACAAGTGATGCAGTTATGCGAGCGCTGGCATACAACTACCGCCACCGTAAGCTGAGAAAGCGCGAATTTCGCAGTTTGTGGATTACCCGTATTAGCGCCGCTGCCAAGATTCATGGAATCTCTTATAGTAAGTTGATCTATGGATTAAAGAAGTCGCGATGTGAGCTCAATAGAAAGATGTTAGCTGAAATGGCGATTCATGACCCAAGTGGCTTTGCAGCCATCGCAGGTCGTGCGAAAGAATCTCTCGCCTAGGACAGCAATGTTCATTCAAGGCAGAGTCAGGCAAAACCTGGCTCTGCTTTTTTTATTTACCAACCCGATAAAAGGGGACTAAAGTGACAAACAGCACCATCCAAAAACTGAAAGCCGAATTCGAGCAAGAAATCACAGGGGTTAAAACTACAGCAGAACTTGAGGCCCTTAAGGTAAAATATCTTGGCCGTAAAGGGCCCATCCAAAATGCAATGAAGGATCTAAAGGATTTGACACCTGAGGAGCGTCCAAAGTTTGGAAAAGATATCAATGATCTAAAAGAAAATATTTCACAACGCGTTGATCAACTACAAGCAAAGCTATCTTTGAGTGAAGACACTGCTCGTTTAGCGCTAGAAACTATTGATGTGACTGTTCCCGGTCGAGTTAACTATTTAGGGAACGAGCATCTGCTGACAACGGCAATGGATGAAATGATCGATATTTTAAGCGGCATGGGTTTTACAGTCCAATATGGACCCGATATCGAAACAGACTATTACAATTTTGAAGCATTAAATATAGATGAAAATCATCCTGCAAGGGATATGCAGGACACATTTTATATCGAACCAAAAATTGTGCTACGTACCCAAACAACGAGTATTCAGGCAAGGGTAATGGAGCAGCATAAACCACCTATTAGAATTATCTCTCCCGGCCGCTGCTATCGCAATGAAGCTATTACCGCGAGATCGCATGTATTTTTCCATCAGATTGATCCTCTTTATATAGATAAAGGGGTAACATATGCCGACCTATTGGCCACACTAAAAGAATTTTTGACCAAACTATTCCATACAAAGGTTGAGACACGATTCCGTGCTAGCTACTTCCCATTCGTAGAACCTGGAATTGAAGTGGATATCCGTTGCTTGAAGTGCGGCGGCTCTGGATGCAATCTATGCAAACACTCGGGATGGCTTGAAGTGTTGGGCGCAGGAATGGTGCATCCAGACGTATTGAAGAATGGAGGGATCGATCCTGAAATCTACTCAGGCTTTGCTTGGGGAATGGGTCTTGAGCGTTTAGTTATGCTAAAGCACGGGATCAATGACATCCGTCTATTTACTCAAAACGACCTTCGCTTCCTTAGACAGTTTCAGGCGGTTTAAGGATGCCGCAGTGGAATGTTTCAAAAGAGGAATCGGGTTTAAAGCTCGCGGATTTTATTAAACTCAAACTCGGAAATGTTTCACTCAAGCAAATCAAAAAATCTTTGGATCTAGCTCGCTGTAAAGTCAATGATCATGTCGAGAAGTTCGGTTCTTCCAAAGTAGGGTTCGGAGATTCCATAACATTTGAACTCGCTAAAGAAGATAAAAAAGAGGGGAGTATCCTCTATGAAGACGACTCACTTCTGATCTACAATAAACCTTCCAGAATAACGGTAGAAGCTTTAGAAAAAAAAGTGCAGCATAAACTTGTCCACCGACTCGATCGTGATACGACGGGAGCACTTTTGTTTGCGAAAAATGTCGAAATCTTTGAAAATCTTGTCGATCAATTTAAAAAGAAAGAAGTTCACAAAGTTTATCGCGCTTTGGTAGAGGGAGTTCCTAAGCACCCGTCAGGAGTGATCAATAACTATCTAGGGAAAATCACATCTTGGGAAGGGCAAACATTATGGGGCGAAGTTGAGCCTTCGAAAGGGCTGCATGCTGTGACTGAATGGTCCGTTCTTCGTGAAGGAAAACGTTGTGCCTTTTTGGAGTGCAAGCCGATCACAGGTCGGACACATCAAATTCGAGTTCATTTAGCTGGATTAGGGCATCCAATCTTAGGAGACATGCAATATGGCCAAAAATTTCAATGCAAGTATCCAGCTCCTAGAACACTGCTGCACGCGTTTAAATTAGAATTTAAACACCCCAAAAAAATGACTAAAGTCAGTGTTGAGGCACCGTTGCCAGATGATTTTCACGAAGCCATTCAAATACTTTGGAAAAGCGCATGAAAAAGATACTCATTGTGAAAACATCAGCATTAGGGGATATCATCCACGCTTTTGCAGTCGCTGATTATCTAAAAGAAAGGTTCCCCTTAGCTTCGATTGACTGGGTAGCTGAGAAAGGGGGCGCTCCCATTGTACAAGCAAATCCTGCGATCCATAAAACCTATGTGATCGATACTAAATCTTGGAGAAAAGGAAGAGATCTTAATGGCCTTAGACTTTTTATTAAATACCTTCGTCAAACACATTACGACTTATTGATCGATCTTCAGGGGAATTTGAAGTCTGGACTGGTGACAGGGTTTTCAAAGGCTAATCAAAAGATTGGGTTCGGACGGAAAACAGTACCTGAATGGCCCAACACAATTTTTACTAGAAAAAGGTTTGATCCACCTTCGGGAAAGAATATCAGAGAAGATTATCTCCATTTAGTTAAAAGCTATTTGGATGAGTATTCAGAAGATGGAATACAGAAGTCAGAAGGAAAAGTCGAGGCTGTAAGAGGATTACCAATAATGGTATGTCCCGGAAGCAATTGGGCTAACAAAACTTTGTCAAAAGAGACCTTGCAAGGTTTTCTGGATAGAATAGCTGAAAAATTACCCGAGTCTAAGTTCCAATTTATTTGGGGAACGCACGAAGAGAAGCAGCTTGTTGAAAGTTTGCAAAATCGATTCTCAGGAAGTGTGGTACTCGATAAAATGTCTCTTCCTGAGCTTCAGAAAAAGATGTACAGCATGAAATTGGTCATTGCGATGGATTCACTTCCATTGCATCTAGCTGGGACCACTTCAGCTTTGACCTACAGTGTTTTTGGTCCCTCATCAGCGACAAAATATAATCCGATGGGTATGAAACACCATGCTCTTCAAGGAGCATGTCCTTATGGAGAAACTTTTGAAAAGCGATGTCCCGTATTGCGAACATGTCCAACAGGAGCATGCATGAAAGATCTAACACCTGAAATGATTTGGAATGACTTCTGGCCTTGGTTTAAAAATTACGTATAGGATCTTATGCACCGAGAATTTTGTGCCACAGTTTATATCATCCAAGATGACAAAGTTTTATTGATCTATCATCGTAAGCATAACAAATGGCTTCCTCCTGGAGGCCATATGAATGCGGATGAAATTCCTCATGAAACAGCAATTCGTGAAGCAAAAGAAGAGACGGGAATAGATATAGAAATTGTTAGCCAAGAAAATGTGTGGGTAAAATATTCTAGTGCAAGAAGTATTCCAAGGCCCTATTTAATGCTTTTGGAAGAGAGTCCACCCCATAAAGATAAACCCTACCATCAACATATCGATTTCGTTTATCTGGCAAAGCCCGTGGGTGGAGAGCTTATCCAAAATGAAGCAGAGACCGAAGGTCTCCGCTGGTGGGCATTCGATGAAATCGAATCCTTAAAACCCGGCATCGACATTTTCCCCGACACCATCGACATCCTAAAGCAAATAGGACAAGCCGTTTTCAGCCTATAGCGCCCACAGCGGACACGGCGGACAAAATATAGCTCGCGCGTAGCGCCCTGGAGTTGTGCCCTATGGCACAGCTCCAGGGCGCTACGCGCGAGCTACAGTTTGTTCCCTTCATCCTCTACGTCCGCTTTTGATTTTTTTCTCTTGCAATTAGTCCTTGATTTTGAGACATTTTACTCCGATTTTTAACTCTATAAGGACTGGTATGAAAAAATTGCTTTTAGCTTGTTCTCTTTTTATTTCTTCTCACAGCTGTGCTGAAAACACGCTTTCTATTGTTGGTTGCCTTATCAGCCAAGTAAATATGAAAGAATTCTAATGACACAATTAAGAGATAAAAATACAGAAACTCCTGAATTTCGTGAGGCAGCAAAAAAGGTTAGCGAGATTTTACTTAATAAAGTTGTCGAATGTTTGCCAACAACAACCATTAATATTGAAACCCTAGTCACATCCTGTGTGGGTGAAATCCTTCCCGCAAATTTTGAGCTCGTTTCGGTCATGAGATCTGGAGATGCTCTATTAGACACCTTTTTAGATCATTTTCCAAATGCTAAAGTCAGCAAATTCCTTGTGCAAAGAGATGAAGAGACTGCCGAAGCAAAATTCATTTATATGAAGCTTTCACCCACCTTAGCTTGTGGCAATTACGTAATTATCACTGAGCCCATGATTGCAACTGGTGGCTCCTTGTCTGTTGTGATCCAAAAACTAAAAGAAAGTGGAGTCCAAGAGGAAAAAATTATTGTAGCCTCCATTTGCACAGCACCCGAAGGACTAACAGTATTGAACACTTTATTCCCTAAAATAAAAGTTGTCATGACTAGCTGTGATGAGAGGCTTAACTCCAAAAAATACATTGTCCCTGGCCTGGGCGACTTCGGGGACCGCTATTTCGGTACACACAACTAAAAAAAAGGATGAATTATGAAGGATGAAGGATGAAATTAGAAAAAATGGACGAAAGATGAAATAATGCTTGACTAATTAAAATTGGTAAAATTTAATTTCAAAAGACTTCATCCTTCATCCTTCATCCTTCATCCTTCATCCTTCATCCTTCATCCTTCATCCTTCATCCTTCATCCTTC
>JBDHQB010000044.1:0-12486 GCA_039806825.1 Parachlamydiaceae bacterium
AAAATTTAAACGTTTACTTGACACTCTACATAGCAGTGCGGTAGCGTAGCGAATGCGGAGCTACCGCCATGCGTTAAAAGATAAGCTTATTGCCTTGGACGTAAGGCTAAAAAGTTTGTCTTCTAACGCATGACGGTAGCTCCGCTACCGCGCTCCACGCCTGCGGAAAGGCTAACCGCTTCGTCCACTGTGTCCACTTCGTCCACTGTGTCCAATTCGTCCACTGTGTCCGTCCATACTGTCCATGTTCTGCTTGTTCTATGAGGGATAATATTTATTAGCTATGAAAACTATTTCGGAAATTGTAAAGCTTTCAGC
Organism: Parachlamydiaceae bacterium; assembly: GCA_039806825.1. GTDB lineage: Bacteria > Chlamydiota > Chlamydiia > Chlamydiales > Parachlamydiaceae > JBDHQB01. The sequence goes on from JBDHQB010000044.1 coordinate 319, forward strand.
AGACTTTCTTCAAAAAAAGGGAATTGAGCTCCCTAAACGTCAAGCTGAAGAGATCATTGCCGATGCCCTAGACATCAAAAGAATGCAGCTTTTTCTCGAATATGACCGTCCCTTAAATGCCCTAGAACTGGATCTATGCCGTAAAAACCTTGCCCGCAGGGCAGAAGGGGAGCCCGCTCCTTATATCCGAGGATTTGTTGAATTTTCAGACTGCAAGATTGAAGTTAATAAAAATGTTTTGATTCCGCGCGCCGAAACTGAAATCTTAGTCGAAAATATAACTCAAATCTTGAAAGAAAAAGATCTTTCAAACAAATCCTTATGGGACATCTGCACAGGCTCAGGCTGCATTGGCATAGCCTTGAAAAAAAGGTTTCCAAAGCTCAAGGTTTCTGCTACCGACATCTCAGAATTGGCCCTACAAGTCGCAAAACAAAATGCAGAAAGGAATGAAACCTCCATTAATTATTTCCTAGGCGACCTTTTGAAACCTTTGAAAAATCAAAAAGCAGATTTTCTGGTTTGTAACCCGCCCTATATCTCTGAAAAAGAATATTTTGAATTAGATCGCGAAGTGCGTGATTTTGAGCCTAAAAATGCTCTATTAGCAGGTATAGAAGGGATAGAAATTTATAGGACTTTAGCTTCTGAACTCCCTCAGTTTCTAAATCCTGGAGCCCTAGTCTGGCTTGAAATCGGTTGGAACCAGGGACAGGCGGTAAGGGATCTTTTTAAAGGCCCTATCTGGAAGGTTTGTAAACTCGAGCAAGATTGGGCTGGACATGATCGCTTTATTTCCCTTGAAATTGAATGATTTCATAGGTATCCTATTTTGATTAGTCATATTGTAAAAATTTAGATAGGTATTATGCTCGGCGCTTTGAGCGAAAAAATGCAAGGCCTCATGGCCAAATTGATGGGTAAGCAGCAGCTGACGGAAGAGAATATCTCTGACGCTGTCAATGATGTGCGTATGGCCCTGCTTGAAGCTGATGTCAATTATGGCGTTACTAAAACCTTAGTTAAGCGGGTTAAGGATAAAGCGCTTGGCGATACTGTCATCAAATCTGTCACCCCTGGTCAACAATTCATTAAAATTGTTCATGATGAACTTGCCGCTTTAATGGGCGGAGGAGAAAGTGGAATTTCAATTCAAGGAAAGCCTTCCGTCGTCATGGTGTGTGGTCTTCAAGGATCAGGAAAAACCACATTTTGCGCTAAGCTTGCTCTCTTTCTAAAAAAGAAAAATCAAGCAAAAAATCCCTTACTTGCTGCTTGTGACCTTCAACGTCCCGCTGCCATCGCACAACTTGAAACGTTGGGGAGTCAGATCCATGTCCCTGTTTTTACTGTTCCTGGGGAAAAAGACCCCCTCACCGTAGCCAAACAGGCATTGAAAAAAGCTCAACAAGATAATAATGATATTCTCATTATCGATACCGCTGGACGTCTTCATATCGATGATGAACTGATGCAACAGCTTTCACAGCTAAAAAATCTTTTAAACCCCGCTGAAATCCTTTTTGTTGCCAATGCCGCAACTGGACAAGACGCTGTCAATGTTGCCGCAGCTTTCAACCAAAAAGTAGAAGTCACTGGCAACGTCCTCACAATGCTTGATGGTAATACCCGCGGCGGAGCAGCTATCTCTATCCGCGAAGTAACAGGTAAGCCGCTCAAGTTTGAAGGGATTGGGGAAAAAGTTGACGACCTGCAGATATTCAATCCGAATTCGATGGCCGACCGTATCCTCGGCATGGGCGATACCATCAACCTCGTAAAAAAAGCACAAGAGCACTTTAACGAAGATGAAGCCAAGAAGCTCGAGCAAAAAATGCGCGATGCAAGCTTCACCTTTGCCGATTACCTGCAACAAATCCAAACCTTTAAGAAAATGGGTCCGCTCAAAAGCTTGATGAATATGCTCCCAGGCATGAGCCAGCTCAAAGACCTTAACATAGACGATAAAGAGCTCGTCCGGGTAGAAGCCATCATACAATCGATGACTCCTGCCGAACGGAGCGAAGAATGCGAGCTCTCCCACGCCCGACGCAACAGAATTGCAAAAGGGAGCGGGACAAAAATTGACGATGTGAATAAACTAGTTAAATCGTTTAAGCAAACAAAACAGTTCTTCAAAAATATGCCAAGTATGAAACAAATGCAAAAGATGATGGGAGGATCCCTATGGCGCTAAAAATTCGTTTACGGCAGCAAGGCCGTATTAACCGTCCTTTCTACCGTGTTGTTTTGGCTGATAGCCGCTCACCACGTGATGGAAAGTATATTGAATCACTCGGATGGTATAATCCGTTTGAAACAGAACAAGATAAATATTTGAACCTCGATGCTAACCGCATTCAACATTGGTTGAATAACGGCGCTGAAATCTCAGAATGCGTGGAGAACCTTGTTGAAAAAACAAATCCAAGCATCATCCGGCAGTACCGCTCAAAGATCGTTGCACGCCGCATGAAAGATCTGAATAAGCGCAAAGCTAGGAAGGCTGCGAAGGCGAAAGCGTAAGGTTATCGCATGGAAGTCGATATCCTTTCCCTCTTTCCGAAATATTTTCAGGGGCCTTTTGATGAAAGCATCATCCAACAAGCCCGTAAGAGAGGGATTCTGGATATCCGACTTGTGGACATCCGCGATTTTGCTGACAACCGATACCGCAAAGTCGACGATCGCCCCTATGGCGGAGGTCCTGGAATGGTCCTTATGCCCCAACCAGTCGTTAGCGCATTGCGCAGTGTGAAACGACCCGAATCCCATGTCATCTACCTGTCACCGCAGGGAAAGACATTGACCGCAGCAAAAGCCAAGGAGCTTGCTCAAAAAGAGCACCTGCTACTGTTGTGCGGTCATTATGAAGGGGTAGATGAAAGAGTGTTGGAGTCTGAGGTCGATGAAGAGATCAGTATTGGAGACTATGTTCTCACCAACGGCTGCTTAGCAGCGATTGTAGTGGTGGATACAGTTGTCCGATTTGTGCCCGGAGTCTTGGGACATGAGTTAGCCGCTTCCCAAGATTCGTTTGAAGAGGGGATATTGGATTGCCCCCACTATACGCGGCCGGAAGTGTTTGAAGGGAAGAGCGTACCCCCCGTGTTGCTGAGTGGAGACCATGGCAAAATTGCAGCCTGGCGTCGGCAAGCAGGGCTGACGAAGACCCGGATGGTACGCCCCGATTTATTAAAAAATGATTAGATTTGAGGAGTAATAACTCATGAGCAGACTAGATGTCGTCAAGAAAGTGGAAGAAAAGCATCTTAAGAAAGATGTGGCACCATTTAGAATTGGAGATACCGTCCGTGTTCATACTCGTATTATCGAGGGTGAGAAAGAGCGTATTCAGGTATTTACTGGTACAGTGATCGCTCGCAAAGGGACTGGAGTATCTGAAACATTTTCTTTGCACCGCGTAGCTTATGGCGAAGGGATGGAGCGTGTATTTCCATTGCATAGTCCACGGATTGCAAAGATTGAAGTTGTGAAAGAAGGTGATGTCCGCAAAGGTAAATTGTATTATCTGCGTGGAACTTCCGGTAAGAAATCGAAAGTTAAAGGCCGTGTGGCTGGTAAGAAAGCTGTTGCCCCTGCTGCAGTATCACCAGTTGCAGAAGCTGCTGATTCTTCACAATAAAGAATCCAGAAGTCAGAAGTCAGAATTTATTCTGTCTGTACTTCTGGCTTTTTAGATCCAGAATCAAAAGAAGGCATAGATCAGCAGATCAGAAATAATTCTGGCTACTGACTTCTGTCTTCTGAATTCCATTTAAGCCATGAAACCAGAAGATTTAAAATCTCCATTCAAATGGGACAAAAGACGAGTATTATTCCAAGATCGTGTTTTGTATGTTCCTGACTACTACGATAAGTATGATGAATATCGTTTTCCAGAATGGAATTCTTCTGAAATCTTCGGAAACAATAACCCTGTTTGCGTCGAATATTGCAGTGGAAATGGTGCTTGGGTAGCAGCAAAAGCCCTCGCAGAACCCGATAAAAACTGGGTTGCCATTGAAAAACGTTTTGATCGCTCAAGAAAAATTTGGTCGAAATTAAAAAATCACAACCTATCCAATTTAATTGTGGTCTGTGGTGAAGGGTTTACTGCGACAAAACACTTTTTTCCGAATGAATCTATCGATCATATTTTTATCAATTTCCCAGATCCGTGGCCAAAGCAACGTCATGCAAAGCATAGGATCATTCAACCTGCTTTCATTGAACAATTGTCTCGTCTGCTGAAATTTGACGGACGTTTTACCTTTGTCACTGATGATGAAGATTATTCATTGTTAACAATTGAAGAGATGCAAAAAACTTCGACTTTCAAATCGCTTTACGTTGATCCTTACTTTGTCACTACTTGTGAAGGGTATGGGACATCCTATTTCGAAGAATTGTGGCGAGGCAAAGGTAAGTCGATCCGGTACCATGATTATGTCAAAACAGCCTGAAGATAAGTACTACATTTACGATGCCCAATTTTTACAAGAGCATGTTCCTCCTGGATTCAATGCTGTCAGAGTGCCATTGGACGCTGGAATGCGCTCCACATTGGATTGGAAGAAGGTAATTGAAGCTGCTCATAAGTTTAAAGAGCAGGGGATTAAAATTCTTTGGGACCTCAAATTAGGGCTTTTTTCTGAGTTAACACTTCCTGTTTCTAATGATATGCAGTTCAAATCCTTATGCCTAGGGATCGAGCATTTTGTGATATCAATTTGGAAAGAATTTGAACAGGCAACTTTGGGAGTTTGTCTTTATCGCGGCCCATTAAATTTTGGAAGACGTTTCCCTTGGGATCTTGATCAGAAAAGAAACTGGTTCAACTGGCTTCAGGAAGGTTTTGCGCACATTGAAATTCTTAACCAGGAAATGGGACTCAAATTAAATGGATTTGAGGAATGTGAACCTGAAATGATGCCCTCATTAAGCGCGATGTTTTGCCAAGATGTTGGAGGTTCATATCTTAATTTGCTGACCCAAAAGCTGCCTGACAAATTACAGCCCTATTTGTGTTTGGATGGATCGGCTGAAACCGACCCTTTGTTTCAAGCACGGCTTTTGTTAGCAGATCGTTTTGAACATATGATCACTATTGTTAAAGGGGGATTAATTCCTTTGCCTCATATGACTTGGGAGACAAAGGTTCCATCGACAGGCCTTTTGTCTCGTTTTCCTTATCCTATTATTGCTCAAGAACCTGCAAAATTCGGAATTTGTTTGCCTTCCGCTTCGATGAGGCGCCCAAGCCAATACGCTGGATTAAATGAAGCGATCAAAGATCTAGAATCCAAAAGAATCTCATATAAAATTATTCCAGAAGAAAGACTTACGTCGGAGTGGGAAGGCCTGGACTTCCTTATTGTCAACACACAAAGCATTACCCCTCAAGGACAACGCAAGCTGAACGGTTTTCTAGCCGCCGGCGGTGAGATTATTCGTATTTAATTTTCGTGCCTTGTCCGAACGCGAAGCGCCTGGAATGCGGTGGCGAAGCTGCCTCCTCTGCCCTGACCGCAGACAAATGTTAATGACCTCAAAGCAATTAGGCTATTAGCTTGAAGGACAATAACTTTTGCCTGCGGTCAGGGCAGAGGAGGCAGCTTCGCCACCGCATTCCAGGCGCTTCGCGATGGCATGGGATATAGGTACGAAATAGTTGTCAATTATTCCCTTAATCCGCATCCTGACTACCAGGCTATAGGCCATATGGAGGTCTGACATGACTATGGTAAAAGATTCGGTCACATGGAATAAAAATCTCAATCAGCTAGATGCCTTCAGTAAACTCCAGGAGCTAGCAAAGAATCCCGTTGATTTGACAAGGCCCGGTGAGCTGACTCCCGAACGCATAGCAAAATACTACGCCGAAGCTTGTGGCTACCAATTTCTCTATGGAACTGAACGTATTAACGAAGAAGTCATCCGTGCCCTAGCAGACTTGGCCAGAGAAGCTCAAGCTATTCAAAAGATGGAAGCAATGCAAGCTGGAGAAACCTTTAATTTTATTGAAGGATATCCGAGCGAAAACCGCGCTGTTTTACATACTGCCTTAAGGGATTTCTTTGATAATCCGAACAAGTCTAAGGCTGCAAAAGAAGCTGCAGTTCTTGCTAAACGAGAATGCGATAAGCTCAAGAAGTTCATGCAGAAAATCGATAAACAGAACTACTTTACCGATTTTATCATGATCGCCATTGGAGGTTCTGAGCTAGGTCCAGAAGCCAATTATGTAGCCCTAGAACACCTCAAAAAAGATAATCGTCATGTCCATTTTATCAGTAATGTCGATCCAGATGATGCTCAAGCAGTATTAAATAAAGTGAACTTGGCAACAACATTAGTTGCCATCGTCTCAAAATCAGGGACAACGTTAGAAACACGTATCAACGAAGAATTTGTCAAAGCCCGATTTATTCTTGAAGGGCTAAGCCCTGAAAAACACTTTATCAGTATAACCTGCCCTGGAACCCCAATGGACAATCCAAAGAATTATTTGGAAAGTTTCCATCTCTGGGAATGGGTGGGAGGACGTTTCTCTACAAGTTCGATGGTAGGTGGAGTTATGCTCTCTTTTATGTTTGGTTATGAGGTTTATGAGGAATTTTTAAAAGGCTGCCATGCAATGGACCAGGCAGCGTTAAAACAAGATCTCCGTCAAAATCTTCCACTTTTAGGAGCGCTATTGGCGGTATGGAATCGTAATTTCCTAGGATATCCCACACTTGCGCTGATACCCTATGCTCAACCTTTAAGAAGATACTCTGCACATATTCAGCAAGTGGAGATGGAGTCCAATGGTAAGCACATTGACCGCCATGGACGTTTTGTGGACTTTCACACGGGCCCTATCATTTGGGGAGAACCAGGAACAAATGCCCAGCACTCCTTTTATCAGTTAATTCATCAAGGTACAGATATCATCCCTCTGGAATTTATTGGATTCAAAGAAGGTGTTTACGGTGAGGATTTGGAGTTAGAAGGAACCACTTCACAAGAAAAGCTTCTCTCGAATTTATTTGCTCAGGCTATAGCTTTGGCGGTTGGCCAAAAGAGCGACAACCCCAACAAAGACTTTGAAGGGAATCGTCCTTCGCATATTTTGTTAGCAAAACAGCTTACTCCCTTTACATTAGGAGCCCTTTTTGCCTATTATGAAAATAAAGTTGCCTTCGAAGGATTTCTCTGGAATATTAATTCCTTTGATCAAGAAGGGGTGCAGCTTGGAAAAGAGCTCTCGAACCGCATCATCGATAGGTTTTTTGCTAAAAGGAATCCAGGAAGCAAAAAGGATAAAGAGTATCCGCTCGGAGATGCATATTTAAAAATTTTAGATACAATCCACTGATGAAGCCAATTATACATTATGACATTCCCCGTAGGGCCAATGTTTGTTCTCAGGGACAAGAGCCTTTGAAACCAGGCATGACCTATCATACAATGCTTGAGGAGTCCCCTGAGGGTGAAATTGTCCGTAAAGATTTTTGTATTGAATGTTGGAACTCCAAAAGTTTCTCCGGAACTGTCAATTGGAAATCTGCAATTCCTAAACCATTAAAGCCTGCAATCACTCCAGCTGCAAGAGATGAAAGTTCGATGATCTTATTGAAAAATGGTGAGTGTGATTCCGAAGAAGCTTTTGTATTGGCCCTATATCTTGCTCGAAGAAAGAAAATTGCACTGAGAAAAGAAACAAAGGACAAATTATTCTACGAGGTTTTAGCGACAGAAGATATTATGACTATCCACAAAGTTCCCCTTAGTCAGCTAGCCATCGCCGAAATCCAAGTTCGCCTCCTCGACAAATTTAAAAACAAGATAGAACAATAGAACAGTAAAACTGTTGTGTCCTCCGTGGTTAATTTTTCGGTTAGGACAAGTAGATTTATACAATAAATAGGCTTCAGTCTTGAATCACCATCATGATTTTTTGAGCTACATTGCATCAGAGAAGGGGTTAACAACAAATAGTATCGAAGCCTATGGACGGGATACTAAAAATTTTCTCCATTATTGTGAAACTCAAAATATTGTCGAAGCTCCTAAGATTCAGGAAGTACATATTGTGAACTACCTTGGATTTCTTAAAGGCAAAGGTTATGCTTCTTCATCTATGCATAGAGTCCTCATGGCCATTAAAGTCTTCTTCAAATTCCTGAAGCGTGAAGGTATCCTTAAAGTTAATCCCACCCAACACATTGCAACACCTAAGCTTTGGCAGCTTATTCCTGAAGTTCTCTCCATTGAAGAAATAGAAACGCTTCTTGAACAACCAGACCTAGAAACATTTGAAGGAACGCGTGACCGAGCTATCCTTGAAGTTCTCTATGGCAGTGGTCTGCGTGTCTCAGAACTATGCAGTCTAATGATCAATTCAGTCCAAGATGGAACGGTAAGGGTATTTGGCAAGGGCAGAAAGGAAAGAATTGTTCCAATAGGTTCTAAAGCTATAGAAGCGATCGATGACTATCTTTCAAGATTCCGTGATGCAACTGCGGATGAGAAGCATCAACATCTCTTTGTGAATAATAGAGGGCGACCCGTCTCGCGTATGTTTGTTTGGAAAATGATCAAGAATTATGCTAAAGAGGCAGGAATAACTAAGAATATCTCTCCCCACACCATGCGCCATTCCTTTGCCACCCATTTAGTTGACCATGGGGCTGAATTGCGTGTCATTCAAGAGATGTTAGGACATGCGAGCATTAGCAGTACTGACCGCTATACACACATTAGCAAATCCCATCTTCATGAGGCTTTTAATGCTTTTCATCCGAGGAAATGAAGACCGCTCCTTGCTTCCCATCAATAGTTAGCAGATCTCCATTCTTAATTTTGCGAGTACCTTCTTTGACATTAATGATACCTGGAAGACCAAATTCACGCGCTATAATACACCCATGGCTCAACATTCCTCCAATATCGACAACAACTCCTGAAGCAATAGGAAATAGGGGAGTCAACGCTATATCCATTGTTGGTGTCACAATGATTTCGCCAGGTTGTAACTGTGACCCTTGATTGACATTGTGGATGATCCTAGCAGGTCCAGTGACTGTTTTATCATTGATGCTATAACCTTTTAAGATCTTATCCTTGCTAGGTTCACGAGGAGCAAATGGGATCGGATAACCTTGAAAATTTTCTGGCAGTTCAAGGTATTTATTTGCTTCGAATTCTCTTTTTCTTTCGATTACGTTTGCTTTAAGAGGATGGGAAGAATTAGGATTGATCAATGATTCTTTCAATTCTTTTAATGTTAAGAAGAAAATATCTTCAGGAGTATCAATGAACCCCTTTGAAGCTAAACGATCTCCAATTTCATTGAGTGGATACTCTAATAATCTTGTAGATTTTACCCCGTATGATTTTGTCAGTTCCCTTCTTGCCATCGATTTCTGTGCAAGAGTTAAACAATAATGAAAAATCTTTCTTTTCAAGTAGGGCATTTTATCGGATAGAGATTTTGTGAGTTCTTCTCTGTTATGCGCTGTTTTTTCTAGAGCTAAGTAGGGTGAATCTTTCTCCTCCAGCAAGGTATAGGCATGGATCATTTGAATTAAGGGAGTAGGATTTTGCCTCCAGGAGATTGCTCTCGTGTCCCATTCGTTTTCACAACGATGACCGTAATTTTCAATAAAACGGCTAAATGCTGAACGCCATTCATTCGGAAGTTTAGGATCCTGTGGTAAAAATTGATTATCCAGTTTCAATTTTTCCTTTTTAGCAATACGTGAAAGGTCCCATATGTTAAGTGTGATTTGGCTGCTCACGATATTTTTAAGGCCTGAAAGCAAAGTATTAACATCATTTTTGCAATTTTCCTTTGAAAGGGAAGCTATAATGTTCTCAAGATATTTAATGGGCATTCCGATTGCAGCACCTGAGAGGAGGTGATTGGCAAATGCTTTTTCAAAGATTTTTGAAATATTGATAACCTCTGCCCAAACCTCCTCATTTGAAAAGTTTTTCCAATTGACGGTGGACAGATAGTTTTGCAATTGGTCGACCTCTTTGTTAGTCTTATCAATAACTTCATCAAGGGCGAATACAGTTTTGTAAATAAAACCAGGACTGTTTAGAAACTTGATCTTATTTTTTTTGAAAAAAGGATCAGGATTTTCAATTTTGACATTATGATGTTTTTGCCCCAGATACTGATCGATAATCTCATCAGCGTCAGCTCCCAACACCCTTTCTGAAATAATCTTCATTGCTGTCATATTGATATAGGAGCGTTGAAAAAATATTCCAAAAAGATCAAATCGGTCAGAGGGATACCAAACATTGCCATAAGCATATTTCACCGATTTGTTGACGAACTTGTTCATGAAACTACAGCTTAATGGACAAATGATCCCTGGAAGAACTTCTTGCGCATTATGAGAAGACCACCACTCTTTGGGATTTGTATAGGAATCGAATTCGTTGCGCATTTTTCTAGTTGTAGAACTAGCTGTAATAGGACGGCTTTGTAGTATCCAAAATTCATTGTTAAAAAAAGTGAACTCTATATCCTGAGGCTTTCCGAAAAAAGACTCTATTTCAACCGCGATTTTTGCTATGCTCCGAAGAACGTTTGGGGTAAGGATTTTGGAATTAATATGCTCAAGGATACTAAAGTTATCCTTAGAAACTATTGCATGATCGGATTCCGCTATTCCACTTGCAAGCTTGTCGCCCAAACCTTGAACCGCTTCAATAATAACTTGACCTTGATGATCGGAATCCAAACTTTCAGAAAATGCAATACCTGAGAAACTTCCCTGGATCATTTCTTGGACTAAAATGGCCATCCCTGTTTCATGCAAATGGGCATGGGTTGAATATTCTTCGGCAACTTTTGAATGCAACGATTGTGCAACACTAGTTAAAGCAGCTAAAAATTCGGTTGGAGAGTTTACATTCAGAACAGAAACAAACTCGCCAGCAAAAGAGTAATCTGCACTGTCTTCTCCCACGCCAGAAGATCGGATTGCGACCCCTTTTCCACTAGCATTGAGAGCATAAAAGATATCTAAAAGGATTTTTTGGGTTTCTTCTGGCAGCGGCTTCCCTTGATCTAAATGAAGGTCATGGACAGATTTTGAAGTAATGACCATTCCGTTAGGAACTTGAAATCCAGCCCTTTTCAAACGTGAAAGATTCAAAGACTTGTGACCAACTAGTCTTAGATTAGAATCTTTAATCGATTCCAAGGGAAGAATTTGCAAATTTTTCCCTTTAATTTTCAGTGACATAAGTAATGCCTTTCAATGATCTATCCTCTATTATCTTAAAAAAATATTTATACACAAAGAACCAAAGATGAGTTACTTTATAATTGAAAGTGAATATGAGTGTCGAAATGGAAGACGATTTAGCAGAATTTAAGTTATCTCCAAAAGCAAAAGCCAAGCTGAAGAATAAAGAACTGATCAAAAAAGAGCTTGCCGCAGGTAAAACAGCTCAAGAGATTCTAGGCTTTTCTAATAAGGCAATGCTTAAGTTTTACAATGCAGCATCAACTTTATTGGAACATAGTCGGTATAAAGATGCTGGAAATGCTTTTTTGTTTTTGGTGACATTGAATCCCCATCGCCACGAATACTGGATGGGATTAGGTGTTGCTGCCCAACTCGACAAAGATTATGAAGCGGCCATCGATGCCTATGAGATGGCAGCTTATTGCGAAGTCCACAATCCCACACCTTACTTTTATCTGGCAAAATGTCTTTTTGCCATTCATGACAGAGGCGCCGCTTTGGAAGCATTCAATCTAGCAATTGAATACGCTGAAGAAGATGACCGCTTCGCAGACCTCAAGGCTCAGGCGGAGTCTGCCCGCGACATTCTCCTCAAAATGCGCTAACAAAAAAAAATTGTCGCTCGCGCTTTGTATGTCCACAACCTATAGCTTACGCACTCTGCGCCCTGGAGTTGTGCCCCATGGCACAGCTCTTAAAGCCTTCCGCAAAGGTTGCATAACAAGCGTAGAGCCCTTTCCGCAAAGCGCAAGCTACAAGTTGTAGACCGAGCAAGCGCGAGCTTAAAAGGTAGGCCTATAGTCTCTGACTCCTCTTTTGGGCCGAATATTCCTTTAAATCGAGAAAATGCAGTCTCTACTAGTGATCTTTTGTGATAACCAATTAACTTCTTCCAAAGTGCAATTGC